>JAUMVD010000007.1 GCA_030530285.1 Bacillota bacterium
GGTGATTATATCAAAATGAACGACCTAATTACAATTTTACTGTATCACGCCATTTCTCGTGAGTTTCGTTATTTTCTTAGAAGTCTTCTTGTATCCTGTCCTGATGACGGTTCTGGCGCCATCGGTAAATTCAGCGTCTTTCGCGATCTGGATTTCATATCCCGTGATGCGCTTCTTTGACATCTTGGACTTTTGCGCTTTCCACTTAGCTGTGATGTACGTCTTGCCGCGCTTCGGCGTTTTGATCGCCGCGGCCTTTGGTTTGATGTTGAACGCCACATCCACGGTGCCCGTGTAGTCTCCGGTTCCCGTGATGGTGACTATGCCGGCGCCGACATTCTTGTTATTGGAATAAACGATGGTATAGTCCGTTCCCTCCTGCAATAGCTTGCCTCTGGCTTCAACGGTTACCGCCGGCTTTAAGTATTTACCCGTGTAAACCATGTCGCCCACCGTTACCATGCTGCCTTTCAGCTCCAGAATTTCAGGCTCCGGATCCTTAGGAGGCTCTATCGCCTGATCCGGGAACGCGTTGTTGAAACTGTTTACCGCCTCATCCAGGGACGTTCTGATGATATCATTCAGCAATTCGCTTTGGGCAGCCGTCAGTCCGTTATACGCAGCGACCGCTTCCTGAAGCGCCTGCTTCGCCTCGGCAATTACCGCAGCATCCTCGACATTCTCCGGGTCCAGGGCTGTATAATCTGGAAGACTCCTCAGCCGCTCGAGGATATACATGGCGACTCGGTCCGCCTCAATCTGATCCAGCTCGGACATTCTGGTTTCCGCAGATTCTAATGCCTCGAGAACCTCCTGCGGGATCAAAGCCTTTTGTGCTGCCGTAAGGCCGTCGTAAGCATCGCGGGCAGCGGTCACGGCTGCCGCGTCATCGATCGTCAGATCGGCGTTGGCCGGAAGTGCGTTGATCATATTGATCACCGCATCCGCCGCTTCCTGATCGGCTGCGGACGGACCTGACGGATCATCCCATCCGTCCTTGGTGAATTCCATCATGTTGCTCTGTCCCCAACTTCCGTCTTCAAGAACGACTTTGCAGAAGATTTTCGCAGTGGAACCATTATACGCCAGAATTTCGCTGATCCTCTCCGTAGTCGCAACGCCCATCGTATATTTATGTATTCTCACAGCCTCGTAGTCGTATCCTTCGTAAGCCAGGTATTTGTAGTCATCGTTGCTGAGCAAATGGAAGCTTTTGCCATCATTTCCCGATGGTTCTATCACGCAGGCTTCCGGGGTATTGCTCTGCAGCTGCGTGATCGCTGTCCAGACGACATATACTTCACCGGTATAGCCTGCCGGTTTCTCAACCTGACAGCTGAGTTTTGTGGCTGTTGTCGGATAACCGCTGAAGGAAGTCATGGACGCCTTGACATTGATCGGGTCCTTCTCGATTCCCTGGCCTCCGCTGCCGGTTTCCTTCGCGATGGTCACCGTATTATTATACGTTGCGGCATAGTCATCATCCGCAAGCGGATTCAGGTAGATGGCTTTTGCCGTCGAATTCTCTACATCCAAACTCCCGTGATCTACCGCTTTGCCTGCATCGCCCGATCTGGCCTTGCCGTTTCCCGCGATATTCAGATCGCACCGGTATGTGTCGCTAAAGTGCATTCCGTTGCCGGCAGATCCAAAGAAATCCGTCAGGCCGCAGGTATTGCCGCCATCTCCTCCGGTCACTTCACCGTTTACGATATAGTAATTCGTGCCGTTATCGCCGGAGTTCACATTGTAGGATTCATAGATCCCTTCGCCGCCGCTTCCGGCAGCCCCTGTGATGGAAGATCCGCCGTTTCCTCCGGAAACGGTTCCTTCTATGTCAATGATGCCCCAATCGCGGTGATATTCATTGGCATCTTCACATGCAAAACGCTCCGCGTCGCCGTACAGCGCGATCCCTGCGCCTCCGTCGGCGCCATCTTCGTCAAGCGCTGCCACCTCAGGCGCATTGCCGCCTTTGACCGTGCCCGCAACATAGATGCCCATATCATCGCTTGTTTCGGACTTTGCCTGCCAACCGTCGCCGGTATATCCCTCTACGTCTCTGGTCAGACCGATGTCTCCGGCCCATATGGCGATGCCGTTTCCAGCGTCTGCTACATTGAACTGATTGGTATTATCCGGTCCGCCATACGAGATCGCGCCACCCAGTCTGTTGATTGTTTTATTGCTGCCAAAGTCAAACCCGCCGCAGCTGCTGCCGCTTACGGTGCTGTTTTCACCCACATTGATGTACATTCTGCCTACGCCGGTCTTGATGCCGTCACCGCCTCTTCCGGCGTAAATCCCTGCCACACTGGTGACGTTTCTAGCGTAGTCGCTGACAGCTTGATCCGCCATTACGGTTTCCGCGGCACTGCTCGTCATCAAAGCGTACTCCGTCGGTGTGAACTCGCTCATATCGAAATTACCGCCTTTGCCGCCCGTTACCACGCCATCCTCAACGCTTATCTTCGCATAGACCAACGATAGAGGACCGGACAGCAAGCCGGAGTTTTCCTGGCTGATTCCGGCGCCGCCGCTTCCCGCTGTGGTATGTGGATGGTCGGATCTGCTGCCGGTAAATTCCGCAATGTTATACAGCCACTCCTCACTGGTCATATCTCCTCCGTCTCCGCCGATCAGCTCTGCTCCGCCGGTTACGTTCAAACCGTATTCCAGTTTGCCGTTATCTGCATTCGGGTAATACTCAGAATGCACAAACTCCACGGCCGCTCCGCCGTCCGCGCCGGATTTGAAATGATTCTCACTTTCGTATATAGCGCCTTTACCGCCTGTGATACGGCCGGGGCCTTTGATCTCCACATCGAATTCATCGGCCTGGATTTCGATCGCATTGTTGCCGCGGGCCGCGTCTATATCATCGCCGCTCATGCCGAACATGGCCGACAGTTCGTGTCCGTTCAGATCCAGGACCACCTTGTCCCCGGACGCGCCCTTAATGAATTGCACCGGCGCATCCAGTGTCAGATCCCTGCTTAACGTTATCGTCATGACAGCTCCGGATTTCGTGACGGCCGCTTCGTTGTGAAATGCTGCCTCCGCGGCGGAAACATCTCCGCTGGCCACTTCTCCTCCAGGCGCTGTCCGCGTCATATCTGCAAATGAAAATTGTACATTGGTGATCGTCAACGCCATAACTATCGACAGTGCTATGGCGCAAATCCGTGCGATAGATCGTTTCATGATTTTTCTCCCTGCATCATAAGTTCCCTTTTTCTGTATTCTATCACAGCGCGGCAGGAATTGGCACATTTTTCTGTCAATTCGAGTTGTTCGAGCGCGCGGCGCCTACTGCTGCTCAGTGTTGGGGTTTGACCAGCTGCTGCTTCTTGATCCGGTCTTAGCCGCTCAGTTTCCACCGATTTGAAATCATTTACACGGGTTGCAGAGGTTTTTGGTGGAGTTATTTCCTGCGTATATTCGCGCAAAGGCTTGAAACTCCACCCGTACGCATTTATATCAAAGGCTCCGGTGGGATTTCTTGAAATGCGTCCACCGGATCACGGCTAATCGGCCTGTATCGGTGGAAACTGGGCAGAAATCGCAAACCGGGCAGAAACGGCAAACCGGCCATATATAGCAAAACAGGAGACCCTGTTGGATCTCCTGTTTGTTGTTATTTAGGTTTGCTGTTAGTCAGATCTGCTGATCGCTATGCAGCTGTTTCCGGTTCCGGTCCTTCCTGGTCGTCGTCAGTTTTCTTCTTCGCGATGATTGCGACGATTACCTGGATTGCCAGGATGATAACCATGAGGATCGTCCACTTGTCGACCCAAGTCCACGGATCGCTCATATCCTCTGTGAGGATGAATGCGATGATCGCGCCGATTGCCGGAATGATGCTCGCCAGTCTGACTCCACCCTTACGCTTGATCTCTGTCGTCTCGCCTGTCTCCTCATCTTCTTCTCTTCTCTTACCGAAGTATCTGATGAGCATGATCAGTGAGAGCAGTGCAGTGATGATCGCGCAGATCAGGTTGATCAGTGCCCAGTATGACTGTACCGGTGCCTTTGGTGTCGCGTTGTCATCGATCACTGTCTGAGGTACTGTGTTGTCAGCGATGACCGTTGGCGTCGGGCCAGGTGCAGGTCCAGGTCCAGGACCAGGGCCAGGGCCAGGTGCCGGTGGTGTCGGCGTTGGAGCCGGCTTTACTCTCAGCGTTCCGAGACGCTCGGTGATCGTGTAGTTCGACGGATCCGCATTGGTCCACTCAATGTCGTAAGTGTTCTTGCTTGAACCTACCTTCGTTCTGGATCCTGTTGCCGTTACTTCAGCTTCATCTCCGTCTACAAGACCTGTGATGGTGGCTGTCTTCTTCTTGAGTGCCTTACCGTCATATGTCTTAGAAGCGCTTCCCGTTCTGATCGTTACTGCCTTTGGTGTAACTGTCATGGTCAGCTCTGCCGTAACCGTCTCGTAGTTGTCGTTTGTAGCTCTTACGAGAACTGTCGTGGAGTCGCTTACATTCTTGACCGTCGGAGGCTCAGTGGTCCATGTCTTACCGCCATCGGTACTGTATTCGATCGTTGTGCCATCCTTGACATTGACCGAAACGTTGGCAGCGTGGTCATTGCCGTCATATACGCCGTTGTAATCATTTGTCGTGATTACCAGAGTTCCGGCCTTTGTGATTTCGAAATTACCCTTCTCGTAAGTTACCTTGTAGTTACCCTGTTCTTCCTCTCCGGAAGGATTGATGTCATAGTTGCCTACGTTTTCACCAGGGTCTCTTTCAACGGTATACTGAATCTCGAAGTCATCGATTACTCCGGTTACCTCTGCAGTGAGTTCCGGATCATCGTCGCCGTAAACCTTATTGTTGTCGTATGCTTTGACCACAACCTCCGCTCTGGTGACTTCCAGAGTGACGGTCTTCTCAACAGGGTTGTAATTATCGTTTGTGACTCTTACGGTTACCTCTGTCGTTCCGACATCGGTTCTGCTTGGAACATCCTCGCTCCATGTCTGACCTCCGTCAGTGCTGTACTCGATCTTTGTTCCGTCTGTTACCTCAGGCGTTACCGTCGGTTCATGGCTCTGTGCATCGTATACACCCTTGTAGCCTTCGACATCGACATCCATATTCGCCGGATTGATGGTGAGCGTTCCAGGTTCGTACTTAACAGTGTAGTTGCCCTGCGTCTCGTCACCACTTACTGTGATCTCATAGTCGCCTACGTTCTCACCAGGCTCACGCTCGAAGCTGAAGTCAAGCAGATCATCGGCGCTCTCGCCGTTAACCATACCGGTTACTTCTGCTGTCCAGGTCGGATCAGAATCGCCATATGTCTTATCCTTATTGTCCGCCTTGACTGTTACTACCGCACGATCGATGGTCAGCGTTCCTTCGTCTGTAGCCGTCTCGTAATTGTCGTTCTCGGCCTTAACCAGGTAAGTCACGCTTCCTGCATCCGTGATGCTAGGTGGAGTCTGGCTCCAAGTCTCGCCGCCGTCAGTGCTGTAGGAAATGGTCGTGCCTTCAGGAACATCGCCTGTGATTCCGCCATTGAGCGGAGTTCCGTCATAAGTCTTGCTTCCGTCTATTGCAGTTACTGCAAAGGCATCCGCCTTGCTGATGGTCAGCGTTCCTGTCTTATATTCAATGGTGTAGTTGCCCTGGGTCTCATCACCTGCCGGAGTGATCGTGTAGGTTCCTACATTTTCGCCAGGCTCTCTGCTTACGTCGAAGTCAATGGTATCGTTTCCAACGAGTCCTTCAACGACTGTCGTAAGCTCAGGATCATCTTCGCCGTATTTCTTAGCCTGGTTTTCGGCCTGAACGGTTACTGTCTTGCGGTCAACCTTGAGTGTTCCTTCATCGGTAGCATCCTCATAGTTAGGGTTTGTCGCCTTGACAATGTAGTCGACTTCACCGACATCCGTGATGCTAGGAATCTGGTCACTCCATGTCTGTCCGCCATCTGTACTGTACTGTACGGTCGTGCCGTCAGGTACGGACAGGGTCGCGCCACCGCTATGTGGTTTGCCATCATAGGTGCCGTCATAGTCTATCGCGGTGACGGACATGGTTGCCTTTGTAATTTCCTGGTAACCATCTGTTACATTGAATGTAACGTTTGTGAAGTTGCCGTTCGTGTTGCTGAACTGCTGCGGGGTGAGACCCATATCGGTCTGGCCTGCGTCAGTTCTCGTAGCCGAGTCAGTACCGTTGAACGCGAAGTCCTTCGTTACATCGTAGAGAGCATTGTCAGCCGACGCATCATATCCTGTAACTGTATGGGATTGTCCGTCGTATACCGTCGTATTATTGTGACCTGTGATCGTCACTGTCACCTCGATCGGTGTGATCTTCTGATATCCGTCTGTGATCACGAAGTTTACATCACTGAAGTTCTCGTTCGTATTCGTAAACTGCGATGCTACGAGACCCATATCGCTCTGGCCCGCATTCGTTCTCGCTGCTGAGTCAGTACCGCTGAAGGTGAAGTCCTTCGTGACATCGTACAGCGCATTGTTTGCTTTAGCAGTATATCCGCTGACGCTATGTTCTGTTCCATCATATGGCAGCGTGCTGTTGTTGCCCACGATGGTGACAGTAATGTCGATCGGTGTGATCGTCTGATAGCCGTCTGTTACGTTAAACGTTACTGTCTTGAAGTTCGCGTTGTTATTCTTGAACTGATCTGCTGTCAGGTTCATATTGGCAGTGCCTACATCCTGTCTGGTCGCAGTTGCCGTTCCTGAGAATGAGAAGTCTGCCTCAGTGTACAGATCACTGCTGATGTTCGTTACATCATAGCCTGTTACAGTGTGCTCTGCTCCGTCATATGGCAGCGTGCTGTTATGACCTGTAATGGTTACAGTCACATCAATCGGCTTCACTTCTACATAACCATCTTTTGCTACGACGAATGTCACATTCTCGAAGTTGGTGTTGGTATTCGTGAACTGCTCCGGTGCCAGATTCATGTTCGTCTTGCCGGCATCCGTTCTCGTTACTGTCTTCGTACCGCTGAAAGTGAAGTCCGCTTCCGTATACAGTGGGTTGTCGATGTGAATGTAATATCCGTCCGCGGTATGTTCTTCGCCATCATAATCCACTGAGACCTGCTTACCTGTAATGGTTACCGTTACGCTGATCGGCTTGATCTCCTGATAGCCGTCTGTGATGTTGAATACTACGTTTGTGAAGTTCTTGTTATTATTTGTGAACTGATCTGCTGTCAGGTTCATGTTGGTCTTACCAACGTCAGTTCTCGTCGCTGTAGCTTCGCCGCTGAAGGAGAAGTCCGCTTCCGTATACAGGTCGCTGCTTATATTCGTAACTTCGTAGCCGGTTGCCGTGTGGCTCTCGCCGTCGTAATCAACACTGCTCTGCGTTCCCTTGATGTCAACCGTAACGCTGATCGGTGTGATCTCCTGATAACCGTCTGTAACAACGAATACTACGTTCTCGAAGTTTTCATTAGTATTCCTGAACATGCCGGAGGTAAGTCCCATTTCGTCCTTACCGGCATCTTTCTGGGAGGCAGTAGCGGTTCCTCCTGTAAACTCGAAGTCGGCCTCTGTATACAGCGAATCGTTGATCTCTACATCATATCCGCTGACGCTGTGTTCAGTTCCATCATACGGTACTGAACTCTGATGTCCGGTTATGGTTACAACAATAGCACCCTTCTTAGTGATCGTCTGGTAACCATCCGTGATTTCGAATGTTACATTCGCAAAGTTGCCGTTCTTGTTTTCGAACTGGCTTTCAGACAGATTCATGTAGGTCGTTCCCTGAGTTGTTCTGGAAGCCTTTGCTTCTCCGGTGAAAGTGAAGTCTGCCTCAGTGTACAGGTCACTGCTGATGTTCGTTACATCATAGCCCGTTACTGTGTGCTCCTCACCATCATATGGATCAGTATGATTATTACCAACGATTGTTACCGTTACGTCAATCGGAGTAATCGTCTGATAACCATCTGTTATATCGAATGTTACCGTCTCGAAGTTCGGATTGGTGTTTGTGAACTGGTCTTCGTTAAGACCCATTTCCTTAGTTCCGACATTCTTCTGGGTAGCGGATGCTGTCCCGCTGAATGTGAAGTCAACATTGTCTCCGGTTACCTTATACAGGTCGTTACTTGATGTTGCTGTATAGCCGGTTACTGTATGATCTTTTCCATCGTATGGATCAGTATGATTGTTACCTACGATCGTTACTGTAACATCGATCTTTTTGATCTCCTGGTAACCGTCGGTGACATTGAAGGTTACCGTGCCGAAGTTGGTGTTCGTGTTTGTGAACTGAGATGCATCAAGACCCATCGGGGTTTTGCCTGCATCGGTTCTCGCAGCTTCTGCTGTGCCGCTGAACGTGAAGTCTGCTTCCGTATACAGCGGATTGCTGATCGTTACTTCGTATCCCGATACACTGTGCTCGTTTCCATCGTAATCAACAGAACTGTTCTTACCAACGATAGTTACCGTTACGTCGATCGGCTTGATCTCCTGGTAACCATCAGTTACGTTGAACGTTACCGTACCGAAGTTGGTGTTCGTGTTAGTGAACTGGCTTGCAGTAAGGCCCATATCAGTCTTGCCAACATCCGTTCTTGAAGCTGTAGCAGTCCCGCTGAATGTGAAGTCTGCTTCCGTATAGAGGCTATTGCTTATACTCGTAACTTCATATCCCGTTGCAGTATGTTCTGTGCCGTCGTAATTTTCACTTTTCTGAGTTCCCTTGATGTTAACCGTTACGTTGATCGGCTTGATCTCCTGGTAACCATCAGTTACGTTGAAGGTTACCGTTCCGAAGTTAGTGTTTGTATTCGTGAACTGGGATTCGCTAAGACCCATGTCAGTCTTGCCGGCATCGGTTCTCGTAGCTTCTGCTGTTCCGTTGAACGTGAAGTCTGCTGCCGTGTAGAGCGGATTGCTGATCGTTACTTCGTAGCCTGATACGCCGTGCTCGTTTCCGTCGTAATCAACAGAACTGTGATCACCAACGATCGTTACAGTTACATCGATCGGCTCAATGGTCTGATAACCGTCGGTTACCTGGAAGGTTACCGTTTCAAAGTTCGGATTCGTGTTGACGAACTGATTCGCCGCAAGACCCATGTTGGTCGTTCCAACATCCTCTCTGGAGGCTGCAGCCGTTCCGCTGAACGTGAAGTCAACATTATCTCCGGTTACCTTATACAGGTCGTTACTTGATGTTGCTGTATAGCCGGTTATTGTATGCGTTTTTCCATCATAGTCTGCCGTATTGTTGGCACCGACGATGGTTACTACTGCGTTGATTTTATTTATAGTCTGGTATCCATCGTTTACAACGAAGGTTACGTTGAAGTTGTCATCCGTATTCGCGAACTGACTTACGGCCAGATTCATCGGAGTTGTTCCGGCATCTGTTCTCTTCGCGATCGGCTTATCGTTTTCGTCAAGCTCAACGTTTGCATCCGGTGTGAATGTTACGCTGGTGCTGTAGTTATACAGATCGTTGTCAGCCTTGATGTTGTATCCCGTTACCTTATGGGACGCGCCATTGTAGTCTGTCTCATCGTTATTACCTGTTATCGTTACCGTCACATCGATCGGATTGATGGTCATGCTTCCGTCAACAACGACGAACTCTACATCTTCGAAGTTCTCGTTCGTATTGGTGAACATTGCAGGCTTCAGACCCATGTCCTTGGTTCCGACATTCGTCTGCGTTGCAGATGCCGTTCCGTTGAATGCGAAGTCTGCTTCCGTATAAAGCGGATTGCTGATGCTTACGGTATAGCCGGTTGCTGTATGAGGCTGTCCGTTATAGTCAGCTTCCATCTTGTTACCGGTTATCGTTACAACGACCTTCTCCGCAGAAGTGATGATCATCTTACCATCGGTAACGTTGAATGTTACATCAAAGTTATCGTTATTGTTTGTGAACTGACCTGCAGTCAGGTTCATCGGAGTTTCACCCTTAGGCGTTCTCGTAGCTGTCGCTTCACCGCTGAATGTAAAGTCTGCGGCAGTATACAGGTTGCTGCTGATATTCGTTACATCATATCCTGTTACTGTGTGCGGATTACCATCGTAAGCCTTCGTATCTATGTGACCCGCGATATCTACAGTAACCTCCAGAGGTGTGATCTCAAGTGATCCGTCAGTTACATCGAATGTTACGTCGAAGTTAGCGTTGGTGTTCGTGAACTGAGTATCGCTCAGGTTCATCGGATATGTACCGACATCAGTGCCCTTTGCAGTCTGGTTGCCACTGAATGTGAAGTCGCCAACCGTATACAGCGGATTACTGATCTCGGTTACTTCATAGCCTGTAACATTCTGTTCTGCCCCGTTATATACCTCGGTGTCGGTGTTACCTTTGATTTTGACCGTAACTTCCAGCGGAGTGATCGTCATGGATCCATCCTGACCGATGACAAATGTTACGTTGAAGTTATCATTATTATTAGTAAACTTATCAGCGGTAAGACCCATGTTTGTGGTCCCAACGTCCTTTCTCGTTGCAGTGTCGCTGCCGCTGAAGCTGAAGTCCTTATCATCGCCTTCTACGTCATACAGATTGCTGCTCGCCTCGGCGGTGTATCCGGTGACGCTCTGGTTCTCGCCGTTATATGGCTTGCTGTCTGTATTTCCTGTGATGGTTACGGTGACATCCAGCGGTGTGATCTTAAGCCAGCCATCTGTTACTGTAAATGTAACGTCGTAGTTGGCGGCGACTTCTTCACTACTTACGCTGAACTGTGATTCAGCAAGTCCCATCGGGTACTTGTTGTCGTCGATGGTCACATCCGTGCCCTTGGCCTCTGCAGTGCCAGTGAAGGTGATGTCGTCCTCAGTGATCGATACGCCCGCCGGAATCGTAACTTCATAACCAGTTACGCTCTGTTCTGAGCCCGTATATGTCTTCGTATCCGTATTACCTGTAATTGTGATGTTGACCTGCTTCTTGGTGATCTTAAGCCAGCCGTCAACTACCGTCAGGTCTTCTTCGGCATCAAAAGCATACTGACCAGGTGTTACTGTGAACATATCCTTCGTCAGGTTCATGTTGTATGTGCCGACATCTGTTCCTGAAGCCTTTGCCTGTCCGTCAATCGCCACGGAAACTCCTTCAGGAGCAGTTGTGGTCCATTCACCATCTCCTACTTTATATTTAACTGTGTAGCCGGTGACGTTCTGCTCTGCGCCGTTATATTCCCTTGTACCTGTGTTACCGGTGATCATTACCTGCAGCTTCGGCTGCCATACGGCGAACATTGCCTGATATGGAGTTTCTTCATCGGCCGCAACCTGCGTTACAGTCTTGCCGGTGGTGCTGGTCAGGTGGAATGATCCATTACCTTCCTTATTATAATAGAGGTACGGTGCTGAAAGATTCTGTGTGAAGTTAGCAGGATTGTTCTCAAAAGCTTCGATGTCGGCTGCGCTGTTTCCAATATCTACTCTCGCCCAACCGATGAAGTTAAATCCTTCACGGGTCTGTGCCGACTGGATGTCAACCGCCTCGTTGATCTTCAGAGGGTTACCGCCCTCACCTGTCGTATCCTTGTGGAACGCAGGTGAACCGTCATTCTTATACCAGCTAATCTGAGTTGGGGTTGCCTCTTCAGGATCGCTGTATTGCGCTCTGAGCTGGACAGTATATCTCTTCGTGATGTCAGGATGCTCAGGATCTATGATTTCTTCTACTCTGGCATCTTCCTGAAGTACGCTAAAGCTCGCTCCCGGATCTACTGTCTTCGGTCCGGCAGTGTCTTCATACTGACCTGTTTCTTCGTTGTATCTCTGGATGACCCAGTACTTGAACTCTTTGCCTTCCGGTGCCGTTGGAGCTGCACCTGCTGTGGCCTCGGAGCTGTCAAGATACAGCGTTCTGTCCGTAGGAGGATTGCTTCCGCCATTCGCGTCATAAATTATGCCTATGCCATCTGCTCCATCAAGAGTCTTCCTCCACTTAGCGTAAAGATTGAACTCCTTCGTGATCCAGAATCTTTTGACATCTGCGTTTGTTGTCGCCCCGTTGCCCCACTTATCCATCGGATCCGTCATGTGAGTGGTCTTGTCATATTCCGTTGTGACTGTGGAATTGTTCAGGACGGTATCCGCGTTAAAAACATGCTGATACTGCGGATCTGTATACCATCCAACAAACTCATATCCTGTACGCTGTCCTGTCGGTGTACTGATCTTGCCGCCGCTTGAAACACGGAAGTTCATATCCTGATTTTCTGAACCCCAGTCGAGTGTCGGGTCTGTTCCCGCGTTTGGATGCAGGAATACACGGTACTGCGTCAGGCGCCACTTGGCATATACGTTCACCCCGCCTTCCGGCATAGTGTCAAAATTGCATTCGTGTCCCTGCGTGCAGTTTTCGTCCAAATACCAACCCTCAAAGACATATTCGCCATAGGTTGGTTCGTAGTAATTATCTCCACCCTTATTGTATGATGAAATGTCGGCACCATATGAAATGCCTGTTTCTGTGTGTAATTGTCCTCTATTCGCTTCTCCCTCTATTGGGTTGTTGTTTCCATCAACATACACACCATCCATATAATTGATTGAATAATGTTTTCTCTCGTAATAGAACTTGATGGTGTAATTGTTGCCGTTATTAAGCTCAACTCTGTTGTCTGCGCCATAGGCCGGATCTGATCCAAACCGATCGAATCCTAAAATGGGAACAAAGTCTTCTTCCTTGGTGGAATTGACGTTGCCATCTGCAGAAATGGTGACGTGCTGATGCTCTTCGAAATTCTTTCCATTATAGTTGATCGGGCCGTTTCCATCTACTGTTTCTGTATAGTAGTACATGTGGATCATCGTGCCCGTGCCATACTGCTTCGCAACAAACGTCGTGTTCTCTGCCGGCATTGTTTCCAGTGACGGCACGTCTCCGTCAGTAAAGACATCACTATCCTGCGGTTCCCAGACATAGCCTGGATATCCCGGGATCGGGAAGTTGGATGATATGTCCTGACCGTAAAGAGCAGTAATGGTTTTTACGGTCTCGTTAGTTTGATGATAGTAATTACCGTTTCCGTCATCCGAATATCTGTACCATCTGTTATTATATTCGAAAACCCATCTGCCGCCGGATCTGGTCAGCTTTACATAACCCCAATCATTCACATATCCATACAGATTTTGATCATAATTGCTTGGGCTGTTGACTCGTTGGTAAGATAAAGCATTGAATGTCAACGTATACTCCGTACGATCATAATAAACGTTCACGACCGAGTTGCCCTCTGGCGCAATCGTTACGTTCTGATCAATCCCGTCCTTTTTCAGATGGAATCCTTCATACTGCTTATTCTGTCCGTTTATTCTCGCGTATGCGTTATCTCCCGTTCCCTGCTGCGTAACGGTATTGATTGTCGTGTTAACGTTTCCGCTCAGAGGTATGGTTTCTTCGAAGTCGTATCCGTTACCTGCGAGATTCTGCTTCCAGATGATAACGGAATAATTAGCCGTTCTCTGCGGGATCCAGCTGGCAAAAATCTCAGTTCTGTCAGAGATAGTGCGGCCGAAACTGAACTCGCCTGTTGTCACGTCAGGATCTTCTGCGTGCGCGTCAGCATGCTCCTTCGTGTCGTACCAGCCGCCGAAGGTGTAGCCATTTCTTGTCATTGCGAGAGAAGGTTCCTGTGTATTCTTTCCGGCCTCCACGAACTGAGGCGCATTGTAAGTGGCGCCTTTGCCGTTTTCGTTGAATACGAGCCAATGACCTGCAGGAGTGTTTACTGAGAACGTAACATCTCCTTTGACGTTGATCGTCTGACCGAATTCGTATAACGCTCCCTCGGTGAATCCCTCGATGTTGTTTCCGCCGGTCTTGACATTCCATCCGG
This sequence comes from Bacillota bacterium, assembly GCA_030530285.1. GTDB lineage: Bacteria > Bacillota > Clostridia > Peptostreptococcales > Anaerovoracaceae > Lentihominibacter. Next base: position 13,837 of record JAUMVD010000007.1, read on the forward strand.
CGAAGTTGTGTTCATCATCCTTAGGAGTATAGTTCATATCTATGGTGTAGCTCTGATACTCTGCTGAGTCGTCCGCTCTTCCCGTGACGTTCTTTACACCAAGGGATGCGCCGGTGTCGTCCAGATAATTGATCTGATACTGCTTAAACAGCATCGCGTAGTACGTAACGGTATCGCCGTCAGTCACACCTTCATTAACCTGTGCTGTAGCAGCTTCTCTTACCTGCGATATGGTTTTCGCGCTGCTGATATCTTCAGAAGTATACCCTGCATTTGTCGTCCATCCTTTGAAGGTGACGCCGCTGGCAACATCGCCGGTGCCCGGATCATGTATAACCTGTTCCATGTTGTCACCCTTCTTGACATACATGGAAGCGATCTCCGTTTCACCGTTCATGAACTTGACCAGAAGTCTGGCGTCGTCGCCTTCATCTACTACAGCGTATATGGAAAATTCATCACTTTCAAAAGTAGCTTCTTTGTTCTTTGTGCTGACATCAGCTCCGCTGACTCTCTCCGCATCTCCGTTATCGGTAATGTGTACAACGGATGGGTTGTTCAAGTCGCCGAATTTCTTAGACGCAAAACTGACCGATACCTCTTTCTTAGGTTCGATCTTGTCTCCATCTTTATTGTAGAAGGTGATATCAACAGCCTTAACTACCTTACTGTTGTCGATCAGTTCTTCTACCGCATCACTGATTTCGCCGGCGCTTACCGCAACAACCTTGACTGTCGCGCCTTCAGGCAAAGCGCCCTCTGGGGCGTCGATGCTTACCGTGACTCCGCCTGCCGTCTCAACAAACGAAGTCTCAGGATAAAGTACTTCTTCATCCTCCGGCGGCGCAGTTTCCTCCTCCGGTGTCACTTCCTCAGGAACTGTCGGTTCCGTATTGCCCTCATCTGAAGGTTCTGTCTGTTCCGGTTTCGTTTCATCCTGCGGTGGATCCGTTGCCTTGGTCTCGTCAGTCTGCTGTTCATCAGCAGCCGCGAGCTGTGAATCCACGCCGCTTACCGCGAAGGCCGTCAGGTTCTGCGGGCTGAAACTGTATGATGCCAGCATCGCAAAGGCCATCAGGAAAGCCAAATAACGTCTGAAGCTCTTTTTCATGTTACTACTCCTCTAAAAAGGGTTTTCCCCTCCCCCTAAAATGATTTTCCTATATATGATGTCCATCTAACTGTGGACAGTGGCTCAACTTTTTTCATTACACATATTATCTACTCATATATATGTGTACGCAAAAGGATACACATGGTTATTGTATCCCCTTGCGATACTTTAAGTCAACAAAAAATAAGCTAAATAAACCTTAATATTTCAATACTTTTCGGTTACTTTCGCTTATCTTTTCAAGAATATTGGTAACTAGTTACTTATGGTACGTTTCGTGCCTTATTATTTTGAAACTTCTGTATATCTGTTCTAACAGAATCACTCTCATCATCTGGTGCGGAAATGTCATGGCCGAGAACGACAATTTGAAATCCGCCCGCTCACTTACCGCTTTCGAAAGTCCCAGCGATCCGCCGATCACAAATACGATGGAGCTGTGCCCATCGATGCCGAGGGTCTCGATTTTATCTGCCAGCTGCTCCGATGAAAGGCCTTTGCCCTTGATCTCAAGGGTTATGACATAGTCGCCTTTGGAAATCTTGCTCAGAATCTGTTCCCCTTCGGCGTTCTTTACCGCTTCCTCGTCTGCCGGAGACGGGTTGGCCGCCAGAAGGCTTTCTTTCAACTCAACGATATTCAGCCTGCAGTATGCGCCCAGACGCTTCGCGTATTCCTTGACGGCATCCTGCCAGTACTTTTCTTTTAATTTCCCTATCGCGATGATCGTTATATTCATCTGCTTACACCTCGTACAGCCTGCTCATCTGATCCCGCAGCACCACGTCAACCTTAAGTTCGCCGCCGATGTAAATGCTGTTTTCCTCCAGTGTGTTTCTGACTGCCAGCATGGCCACCTCCGGGGTGTTGTTCTCGCGGCTCATGTGCCCCAGCAACACGCGCCTTCGCTTCGGCCGCTTCTCCACGATCCGGCAAAGGCATTCTCCCGCGCTGACGTTGGACAAGTGTCCTTCATCCCCCAGGATTCTCTGCTTGAGCGGATACGGGTATCTGCCCATGAGCAGCATTTCTTTCTCATGATTGGCCTCCAGCACCAGCAAGTCCGCGTCCAGAATCTCCTCCATGATTTCATCGCTGACGAATCCCGCATCGGTCAGGATGCTGATCTGCTTGTCGCCGTGATAAATCGAGAACCCCACCGGATCCGCCGCATCGTGCGAAATCGGGAACGGTCTGATGAGAAACTCCCCAATATAGAAATCCTCTCCGGTTACGAAATATCTCCTGCGTTCTTCACTGACGGGTTTATCGATGCACGCCCAGGTGGCTTCGTTCGCGTAAACGAGCAGCCCTGGGATCCTCTTCGCCACCACGTGAAGGCTCTTCACATGGTCGATATGCTCATGAGTCACCAGAATAGCGGATACCATCTCTGGGTCGGTGCCGGTCTCCGCCAGCCCCGTCATGATTCGTTTGCCCGATATTCCCGCATCTATTAAAATCGCCGTTTCATCATCTCTCACCATGTAGCAGTTTCCACTGCTGCCGCTGGCGAAGGAACAAAATTTCACTGTCATTCTGTCTCCTGTCACTTCTGAACAGATCAAGGGCTCTGGATCCACCCATCCAGAGCCGAAAGTTCACACTGTCATTCCGTCTCCCGTCCGTCGCCGTCAATTGGGATCTTGCTCCCCAGATACTTCGGCTCCGGTTTTATGATCCACTTCACAAAGTCCTTGGCCCTCGCCAGATACTCCCTGTAATTATACTCGCTCCCGTAGTACGCCGAGTAGACCTCCTTGCCGTCCGCCGGGACGCCCCGCGCCTCGACGCCCATCTTTTTACATCCGTACAGCGCTCTGTACAGGTGATCCTTCTGGCTCACCACCACAGCCCTGCTGACACAGAAGATTTCGTCCGCCCGGTAAATCGAGTCATAGGTGCTGAACCCCGCGTGATCCGTGAAGATATCCTCATCCGGCACGCCGCTGTCGCGGGCATACTCGCGCATGGCCGTGACCTCATCATACTCTACCTGACCGTTATCACCGCTAAGCAAAAGCTTCGGCGCCACCCCCGCGCGATACAGTTCTATCCCCTTATCCAATCGGGCCTGCAGGGCGTCGCTTGGCGTGCCGTCCGGCTTGACTCCCGCGCCGAGAACCAGGATGCACTCCGGCTCGATGTCGATTTCCTCATAATATGAATCCGTTATGTTGAGCATGTCCGTCGCGACCATATAAACATTGATGCCGGCGATGATAATTGCCAGCGTAATGATCAGCGAACACAGCTTGATCAGTCGTTTGAATAATTTCCACATAGGCACATTATACCCGGCTTTTGTGTAGATTTAACGAAGGCACCGGCGCGGAATACCCGCCCGCTTCATAGCTCGTCTCGTACACCTCGCAGTTGGCGATGTGCCTTGCCCAGTACTTGCCGTCAGGCTCCGGATCCAGATACTCCAGCGCGCCCTTCATCGCGATGGCGTGGGTCGAAATCAGTATGTTTTCTCCCTCGCGGATCTCGTGCTTAAGGCTTTCCAGAAATCCTCCCAGCCTTTGCACCACATGATCCAAAGGCTCCATGCCGGCGGGCGCCGGATTGTTTACGAAATCGCTGAAGAACGTGATGATCTCCGGCGGCGGGTCCAAAAGGCTCGTGCCCTCATACGGACCGTAGTCCATCTCCAGAAGCCTGTCGTCCGTCTCCAGACTGACGCCTCCCCCTGTGATGATCTTCGCGGTCTGCACGGCTCTGCCCAGCGGGCTTGAGATCACGCGGTCGATCACGATCCCTGAGGATCTGAACCAGCTCGCGGCCTCCTCCGCCTGTCTGATACCTTCCCCGTTCAGCGGCTCATCGCTTCTCCCCTGAAGCAGCCGCTCCTTATTCAAGTCTGTCTGTCCGTGCCTGATGATATATATCATTTATGCTTCACCTCGTTAAAATACCTTATTTGTACCGTTATTATAGCATATTACTATCTTTTACGATGCTTTTGGCGGGAGTATACTTTTTACTATGAGGATACAGTTATCAGATCACTTCACATACGGCAGAATCATACGATTCGTCGCCGCTCCCATAGCGATGATGCTGTTTACCTCCGTTTACGGGATGGTGGACGGACTTTTTGTATCCAATTTCGTGGGAAAGACGCCTTTCGCCGCCATCAATTTGATCATGCCGTATCTGGCCACCTTGTCCGCCGTCGGCTACATGTTCGGCACAGGCGGCAGCGCCATTATCGGCAAGACCCTGGGCGAACAACGTCCGGACAAGGCCAACGAGTATTTCTCGCTGCTGGTTTACTCGTCCATCGTCATCGGATTTATCATCACCGTGCTGGGCATTCTGTTTATGCGGCCGGTGTCCATGTTTTTTGGCGCCAGAGGAGAGCTGCTGGACTGCTGCATTCTCTACGGCGATGTGACCATGATTTCCATGATTCCGTATATGCTTATGAGCATGTTTGACAGCCTGTTTATCACCGCCGAAAAACCTAAGCTGGGGTTTTGGGTGACGGTGGCTGCGGGCTGCATGCATATATTGCTGGACGCCATATTTATCGTGGACCTTCACTGGGGTCTGATGGGCGCCTCGATTGCTACCGTCGTCAGTGAATTTACCGGCGGCTGCATCCCTCTGTTCTATTTCTTCCGCAAGAACGACAGCCTCCTGCAGATCGGCAAAACCCATTTTTATGGCAGCGTTCTGGTCAAGACCTGCGTCAACGGTCTGTCCGAGATGGCCAGCACCCTTTCGGTGTCCTTTGTGGCCATACTGTTTAACTTCCAGCTGATGCGTGTCGCCGGCGAGAATGGCGTCGCCGCCTACGGCGTCGTCATGTACGTCAACTTTATCTATATGGGCGTGTTCTTCGGATACTCCATGGGCGTCGCTCCGGTGATCAGCTATCATTTCGGCGCCAAAAACCACGCCGAGCTTAAGAACCTCTTTACCAAAAGCATCCGGCTCATGGCACTGGCGGGAATCGGACTTGCCGGTATCGCCGCTGCGCTGACCGTGCCGGTGTGCCAAATCTTCGTCGGCTACGATCAGGCGCTCTTTGAGCTGACCAAACACGGCTATCTGATCATCGCCTTCAGTTTCATATTTATCGGCTACAACTACTTTGGCTCGTATTTCTTTACCGCGCTGAACAACGGCGTGATCTCCGCGATCATCGCGCTGCTGCGAAGCTTCGTCTTCAAATCGGCGGCTGTTCTTATCCTGCCGGTATTCTGGGGTGTCGACGGCATCTGGCTCTCCGCCATCGTCGCCGAGATCATGGCCATGATCATCGTCACCATCTTCCTGTATCGGTACAAAGACCGCTATCACTATCTGTAAAACGCGCCGTTACTGTACCGTCGGCCAGCCACGCGCATAAAAAAAGAGCTGCCACATGAATGTGACAGCCCACATGATTCGTTGAATTATTCGAGTCCGTACTTGTTCTTGAACTTTTCAACTCTGCCGCCTCTGTGAGCGAACTTCTGCTGGCCTGTAAAGAACGGGTGGCAAGCTGAACATATATCTGTTCTGATTTCTGACTCAGTTGATCTTGTCATAAATGTGTTGCCGCATGCGCAAGTTACTTTACATTCCTTATACTCAGGATGGATTCCTTTTTTCATGCTTTCACCTCTCTTCCTGCCGGTCTGACCGGCACAATAACGAGCTTGTTCAGTGTATCATACCCAAATAGCGAAATCAAGGGCTTATTTGCGGTTTTCTGATGAAATTATTTACCGTCCGGACAAAGTCCGGATCAGATCCTCCAGCTTCTGTCCGCTAACCTAGCCAGGAAAGATTTCTTCACGTTGATCGCCTTCTCAGGACACATTTCCTGACAGCAATAGCACTTGATGCAGCTCCTGTGATCGTATACCGGTTTTCGGTCCGGCCCCAGCCTGATGGCCTTTGGATCCAGCGGGCAGGAGTCGACGCATATGCCGCAGCCGACGCACCGGTCCAGAAGCACATACGGCTTCTTCTCCAAAATCTTTGCCAGCGGTCCCAGCATCCTGGCGCTTCCGCAGTAATCTCTGCCGCGCTGCACATCGAAGTTCCTGTCGCCGCACTTCAGCGCAGCCTCTTCCATGGTCATGACGGTTCCGTCCGGTATCATGGGAAGTCCGCAGGCGATGACCGCCACGTCATCGTCCGCGCCTCTGCCTACGCCGGCTTCCATCGCCGCGGTCTGGGTCGCTACCAGCTTCGGATCCAGATAGATCAGGTGACAGAACAAAGCGTCCAGCGCCACGGGGTCCGTCGAGGCCAGTATCACGTGCATCTCCTTCGGGTCTCCCGACCCCGGACCGTTTCCCTCCATGGCAACGATCCCGTCCATGATGTGCAGCTTCGGTCTGACCAGACCGTTGAGATCCGCGATCATTTTCGCAAAGGCTTCCGCCGTCGGAAACTGCGCGTGGAACGCCGCCTTGTTGATTCCGTAAACACAGCCGAAGGTATTCTTCACCGCTCCCGTCACGCGCTCCAGCTGGTGGGTCTTCATCTTACAGATATTGATGATCCCGCCGGCCTTTGCATGATCCTGCTGCGCGATGAGCTCCGCCACTTCGCTGCACAGCGTAAACTTCTTCGCGTACCTTCCTGCCGCGTACTCCACATCGACGCCGCTTTCGAAATCCCCTGCCGGAATTCCCAGCTCGTCCGCAGCGGCTTTGATTCCGCACACCTCGGCGGTCTTTTCCGTGCCGTAAAGCGGATTGCCCGGAGAGTCTCCGTACTTGAGATTCGCACGTCCCGCCTCCTGCAGGAGCTCCGCGGCCGCACGGAACACTTCCGGATGCGTCGTGCACGCTCTTTCCGCAGGCGCTTTCGCCAGCAGATTGGGTTTGAGAAGCAAAAGGCTTTCCGCCGAAATTCCTGCCAGAATCTCGTCGAGTCCGCCGATCATTTGTATCGCTTTGCCCACCGCGTCTTTCACCGCTTCTCTGTCATACGATTCGCAGCGCACGAGGGCGACTGTTGATTTTTCCCTGTTTATTTCCTTTGGCATTTAACCACTCTGTCCCTGCCCGGCAGGTCCTTGATGACCTCTGCCGGCGTATATCTGCCGGAGTCCTTCAGGAGCTTCCGCAGATCTTCTCCCTGATCATGTCCGATTTCCAAAAGCAGCCACCCTGATGGTTTCAGGTAATCGGCCGCCTCCGCGACGATGCGCCTGTAATAATCCAGCCCGTCGCGTCCGCCGTCCAAAGCCTCCAGCGGCTCATGGTCCTTCACCTCAGCCTGGAGCATCGGAATGATCTTTGACTTGATATATGGCGGGTTCGATACGATCATATCGAACTTCATTTCCTTGTATGGCTTTGGCGAAAGCGCGCCGAACAGATCGCCGCAGACAAACTCCGCCTTGGCTCTGAGGTCTTTGGCGTTATCCGCCGCCAGGTCGACGGCCTTCTGACTGATGTCGCTGCAAACAACTCTGATATCGCTGCAGATTTTGGCCAGAGAAATCCCGATGATTCCGCTGCCGCAGCAAAGATCCAGAACGGTTGTATCCGCGCTGCCGCGAAGCCGGGACATGAAGCCCTGTTTCTTTTTGGGCCTTTGCTGTATGATTCTGGCGGCCTCTGTCACCAGCGTCTCCGTGTCCTGTCTCGGCACCAGAACATCCGGGGTCACTCTGAATTTATACCCCATGAATTCCTGCTGCCCGGTGATGTGCTGCAGCGGCACCCTGCTGGCGCGTCTTGCGATCAGCTCCATGTACTTCCGCTCGGTCTCCGGATCCACTTCCTCCTCAGCCCGGAGAAAAAGCTGGACCCGGTCCATGGAAGTCAGATAGCAAAACAGCTCTTCCGCATCTATTTTCGCGTCCATACAGCCTGCCGATGACAGCCTGTATTCGCCGTCTTTTACCAGTATTCTGGTTTTCATATCGTTTCTGTCTCCTCTGATATATCGCGCGCATTACGCCTCGCCGGAAGTTCCCAAACCGGCGGATACTCGTGCCGCGCCTCCGCGCCCTCACCGCATACCGCGTTGATGGATGCGATGGCGACTTCCAACATGCTCTCGTCCGGCTCCTTGGTGGTGATCATCTGCAGCCAAAGACCCGGCAGGCTGAGGATCTTCACAATCCAGTTGTCGCTCCTGCCGGCCCACTTGAGGAGTTCATAGGAAAGCCCCGCGATTACGGGCAGCAGCAAAAGCCTGGTGATGATCCTGAGGGCCAGTGACGGCCAGCCCAGCAGAAAATGCAGCGCGAACGCGATGATGAATACAAACATCAAAAAGCTCGTGCCGCACCTCGGGTGCAGCGTCGGAAAGTTCTTACAGAAGTCCACGGTAAGGTGGGTCCTGTCCGGCTGCCCTTCTTCATCTCTCGGCAGGTTTTCAAAGGCGTGTATCGTCTTGTGCTCGGCCCCGTGATACTGAAAAACCCGCCTTATGTCCGGCAGATATGAGATCAGCCAGACATACGCCACGAACAGCGCGATGCGCAGCACGCCTTCCGTGAAGTTCAGCCAGAAGATGCTGTCCGTAAAATGTTTGAGCAGATTCACCGCGCCTGTAGGCAGGATGATAAATATTCCTACCGTGAATGCCAGCGCGATAATGACCGAAAAATACAGCATGAAATTCCAGAGCCCTTTGGATCCGAATTTTCTCTCGATCCACGCCTCGAACCTGGTCTGTTCGTATTCCTCGTCATCGTATTCCTCCAGAATTTCCGCCGAGTCCATCAGCGTCTTCACACCGAATACCAGAGAGTCAAAGAACGCGACCACGCCTCGGACGATAGGAATCTTCATGCTTTTTCCGTAGGTCTTCGTCGGGGTCGTATTAATTTTTATGTTTCCGTCGGGGAGCCTTACAGTCAGCGCTGTTTTTTTCTCCCCTTTCATCATGATTCCCTCCATGACGGCCTGACCGCCCATCTTGGTCGGGCAGGCGTCCTTCAGGAATATCTTGTTCAAATCCATTAAAATTTAACTTTCTTGATTACTTCGATAAATGTCTTGTTATCTCTGGTCAGCGCCAGATTGTCCAGAATGGTTTCCGTAACTTCCTGGGTGTCTCTGTTGCCTAGCGCTCTTCGCATGGCCCATACGGCTTCCATCTCGTCCTGATCCATCAGCAGGTCTTCTCTCCTGGTTCCGGACTTGTTCAGGTCGATGGCCGGGAAGATCCTCTTCTCGCTGAGCTTCCTGTCGAGGTGCAGCTCCATGTTGCCGGTGCCTTTGAACTCTTCGTAAATCAGATCGTCCATTCTGCTGCCCGTCTCTACGAGAGCTGTTGCCAGTATGGTGATGCTGCCGCCTTCCTCGATGTTTCTGGCAGCGCCAAAGAATTTCTTCGGCTTGTGGAGCGCTCCCGGATCGAATCCTCCGCTGAGGGTCTTGCCGGATGACGGCACGACCAGATTGTATGCTCTGGCCAGTCTGGTGATGCTGTCCAGCAGGACCACGACGTCCTTGCCCTGTTCTGCCAGCCTCTGGGCTCTGGCCAGAACCATCTCCGCCACCTTGACGTGATGCTGCGGAAGCTCATCAAAGGTGGAGTAGATGACCTCGCTGGTTTCGTTCATGAGGCTCCTCTTCATGTCGGTGACTTCTTCCGGACGTTCGTCCACCAGCAGCACGATCATTTCTACATCCGGATATTTCTTCTCGATGGCGTTGGCCATTTTTTTGAGGAGGACCGTTTTGCCCGCCTTTGGCGGCGCCACGATCAGACCTCTCTGGCCTTTGCCGATCGGCGCGATCAAATCTATGATTCTGAGGGCCAGTTCTCTGCGATCCTCCAGAACGAATTTCTCCGTCGGGAATATCGGCGTCAGGCTCTCGAAGTCCGGTCTCCTCATGGCGACTCCCGGCTCGTCTCCGTTTACGCTGACGACGTAAAGCAGCGCGCCGAACCTGGCGTCTCCCTTAGGCGGGCGGCAGATGCCTTTTACCTTGTCCCCGGTTTTCAGTCTGAATCTCCTGATCTGGGCAGGCGCCACATAAATGTCCTTGTCGCTGGTAAGGAAGTTATTGAATCTCAGGAATCCGAATCCGTCATCGGCCATATCCAGGATGCCTTCCGCTTCATACCGGTCATCCTTATCGGGAACGACCTCTCCGGGCACCTTCTGGCCCTTGCCGACTCTGGTTCCTTTTTTCTTCTTCTGCTCGGTCTTTGCCTCTTCCTTCGGGGCCGGCTTCGCTTCTTCCTTCGGCTCCGGTTTCGCCTCCGGCATCCACTCTTCCTTCGGAGCCGCCATTGCTTCCTCCATCGGCGCAGCTTTTGCTTCTGCCTCAGCCGGCTTGTCGTCGTCCTTCATCAGGGCAGCAATCAGCTCCGCCTTGCGCATTTTTTCGTAGCCTTTGAGGCCGAATGTCTTGGCGATTTCTTTCAGTTCCACTACTTTTTTAGACTTCAAAGTAGCTTCGTCCATAGTTTTCCACATAGGAGAATTCCTTTCTCAGATGATAGTCATTATAACGGGAAATCTTGAAGATTACGTGTCTTACCTAGAAATAATAGATAGGGTAATGATAATAAGATTTCTAACACAACTAATATACACTCGTTCGCGGATTTTGACAAGCCGGCAATCCATGCAAAAGGCTCTGTCCAATTCATGCAAAGGCTCTGTTCCGCTTTTCCTAACCAAAATAAGGTCTTTCATTACAAAGTGGTTAATGCGACTTAACCATCTTGTAACAAAAGACCTTAAATAAGTTAATGTTTCCGATCGCACGGCGCTGCGGCCTGCGCGGCCGTCCGCTATCTGGTCTTGATTCTCTTGACGGCGGTGTATGTCCCGTAACATTTCTGACCATCGATGATTTTGTACGGTCTGGCCTGGATGTAATAGTATTTCTTTTTCTTTAGCTTTTTGACCACCAGTTTTTTCTTGGAGGCCTTGACCGTCTTCACCTTGGCGTCGGTCATATCCTTATCCAGGGAATACCGGATCTCATATCCTGAGACGCCGCTGACCTTGCGCCATGTGGCCGTGAATTTCTTCTTGCCGGCTTTGACCTTGAATTTCTTCATTGCGGCATCGTAGGAAGGTCCATCGCCCGGTTCGTATGTCGTTGTGTATCGGAACTCGATATCATCGCCGTCCCTGAGGATCTGATCCGAAACGCCCAGGTTGGCCATCTTGCCGTTTATCGTATAGATCCAGCCGGACTGGCTGCCGTACTGGAACTCCTCCAGCGTCACGCTGCTGTCCGCCTTGCGGATTCCCGCGATGTACGTCCCGTCCGGCGCGTCAAGTCCGGTAACGTATTCCCATCTGGCGGACTTGCCGTAGGTCCAGCTGAGACCTTCCGCTGACAGGGCTTTGCGAAACAGCTGGAATACATTGCTTTCTGAAGCCACTGTATATTCCTTCTTCTCGATCCAGGTCTCTTCCTGCAAAGGCTCCCCGCCATCTCCGCCAACGAGGCGGAAGGTTACACGGATGCCGCCGTCCTTGATGATCGAAAGGTCATCTTCTGCCGCCAGCAGCTTTTGCAGCTCGGTAACCAGCTTTTGCTGATCAGCCGTCAGCGCATCATACGCCTGCCTGGCTGCCTGCACTGCCGCTTCACTGTCTGCCGTCACCGGCTCGCCGATGGCGCGGATCTTCTTGTCCGCAGCCGCCGCGGCTTTCTTATCCTGCGCCAGTTTCCTGGCGGCCGCCGCCGCTTCAGGATCCAGGCTTTCCTGATAGGAAAGGGTGCTCAGGGTCAGCTCATCCTCCGCGTAATACTGGAGGCTCTCCTCATCGTACACGTAGCCCACGTAGTCGTAGGTCTCTTCGCTGTCATCCAGCACCACATAGTAGCCTTCATCCATGGAACCCTCCGGCCCTGCCAGAAACAGCATGTCGTTTTTATCCGCATCGTCTGAGTCCGCATTGGTCAGATCCACCAGATAATTGTTCCCTTCGATGCTGACGATATTCCACATGTGCGGTCCCGATCCGACGCCGAAGAGCAGCTCTCCGGATACGGAGTTGCAGACGATATTCCCGTCGAAGTCCGACAGATCGCACAGATACTGAAACGCCTTGGCGTACCCTTCGCATACCACCTTCGTCTCCGGATCCTGATCGAATACGTAGATGACCTGCCATGGGTTGCCGTAGATTCCCGTATATTCGTAATTCTCAGCGGCGTCGTAATCATAATCCACCAGATCCGTTACCGCCTGTCGGTACGCCTGCAGCTTCTCGATGTCCGACTTGTCCGCGTTCTCCCTGACGATGGAGCCGGCGTACTGCGCGGAAGCCGAAGCCGCCTTCGTCTTATCCGCGTCGGTCTCACAGCCGCTGCCGTATTCAGGGGAGACGCGCATGGAATAAACCGTTACCGGGTTTTTCTCGAATACGATGTATCCGCCCCTGCCGTTGTCCATGGCGCCGATGTCCGGCATCTCCACACCGATTCCCTGGGTCTTGTCATACCAGTAGAGATCATACGGCATGTCCCCCAGGATGGCACCCAGGATTCTGTAGAGGCTCACCTGGAAGCGATCGTTCACCGCTTTGCGGGCTGCCTCGCTGATTTTGCTCTGATCTGCCGGATCAAAGATGCTCTCCAGTCCCAGATCCGCAGCTGAGTAGCTGGTCTGGATCCCGTACATGGATAGAGGAATGGTCACCACCGCAGAGGTTTCCTCGCCCTCCGCCACCAGTTTGATGCGCTGCGCCAGCGTATCGTACACCATTTTTTCCTGATCCGTCAGCGTGCTTCTTCTGAGTTTCTGCCGTGCTTTGACATTGGCGAACCTGCCGTATTTCGAGGAGTCCGCCGCCGCCAGAGAGTCTGCCGCCTTCGGCGCATCCTCCTTGTAGGTGATGTCATCAAGAGACGCCACCGCAACAGGCTGCAGGCCGTCCTCAAATTCTGCTTCCGCCGCCCAGACGGCATCCGCCCGCGTGACATCCGATTGCAGCCCCCATCCCGTGCAGGCCACCGTCATGATCAAAAGCACCGCGATCAGCCGTCTCGTCGCTTTCGTTAACGTTTTCATTTATCGCTCCTTGTTCAAACCGCTCATTTACGTGCGTCATTTATTTGAGTTTGCGTGATTTCGTCTTGCTCCACTGACCATAGATCGTATCCGATCCCTGCGTCTTATACGCTCTGACCTGTACGTACCAGGTTTTCTTGCGCTTGAGCTTTTTGATCTGATACTGGGTCCTGGTCTTGTCCGTCACGGTAATGGTCTTGACCGTGCCTTCCTTGAAGCCCTTATTTCTGGAATAGCGGATCTGATATCCGGAAACATCGTCCAGCGCTTCCCACTTTACCATGAGGGATTTCTTAGTCTTTTTCTTCACGGATTTCAGAACAACGGTTCCAACCTCCGTTTCCTCCGGACCACCCGGCTTCGGCGCTTTGACCTGGGACACGGCTGTCTCCGCCGCATTCCCCGCGAAGTCATACAGCAGGAACGGATTTCCCGCGTCCGCATGCAGCGCGGCAATCAGCCCGCGGAAGCCCTGCTCCGTTGCGATGGCGCGGCTTCCGGATCCCTGGTCATCATGTTTGAATCCGTCATCTCCATCCGCGAAGGACAAAAGCCCCTCTGCCAGTGTTTTGTCATTCTTCGTGTAATCCGATATGGCTTTGCCGGCTCCCGTCAGACCCAGGATGGCCTGGGCTGTGGACTCGACAGTCGCCGCACCGTCATAAGCCGCGGCGCCTTTGCTGTTCATCCAGCCGGTAATGAGCGCCGGATCTGCCGCCTTATCGACAGCAGCCTGTACGTCCCGGTCTCCTAAATGCGGTGCCAGCGCCTGGAGCACAGGCCCGGTGGCGTCCGCTCCGCCCCAGCTGCCGTCGGCCTTTTGCTGTGACAGGATGATGCCAATCATCTCCGTCTGCTCTGCCTCAGTAGAATATCCTTCTCCCATAGAGAGGGCCATCAGGATATACGGCTGCGTGAATATGGTCTCGCTCCTATAGTCCTTTTGTTTGAGCAGGTCCACCATATCGATGGTCGCGCCATCTTCCAGCTTCAGCGCTCTGGCGTCGTATCCCAGCGCTCTGAAGGCGATGATGTCCCTGGCCAGCTCGCCGGCCTGCACCCGGCTGGAGGTGACTTCCGCAGCCACCAGGTCGACGAACTGCTGCTTCTGTTCTTTGGTCAGGCTGATCCTGCCGCCATGTTTTTCGTAAGCGGCAAGGTCGGATATGATCCAGCAGGTCAGATCATCCATGGCCAGATCCTGCTGCATAGAGATGGCGATGCTCTCCATGAGTTTCTCCGGATCCGCCGCGGAATCTTCTTGAGCCGCCACCTTGCGGTCATCATTCAGCTCCTTGCCAAACTGATTCCTGAATACGTCTTTGAGGTGCTCCAGCTCCGTCACTTTCGATGCATCCAGCACCTTCTGCTCCGCCTCGACGGTGGAGGAGGCTTTGTTGCCTATGGCCTTGGTGATCTGACCGTCAGCCCATCCGTAATTGTCCGCGAAGGTGATATCCTTCGCCAGACCGCTCAGCGCTCCGGTGTAATGTCCGGCGAAGCTTCCGATATACTGATCGTAGCTCGTTGCCGTGACCGAACCGGTGCTGATGCAGTTCTTGATCTCACCGCTTCCGCTGCCGGTGAATCCGCCGATCTGCTCGCCCCGGCCCATGACGCTGCCGGTGCTGTAGCATCTGTGTATCGCAGTGTATGTGGTGCCGGCGAATCCGCCGGTGTGATCCGTGCCGCTGACGTCGCCTGAGGCCCATGAGTCATAGATGCCTCCGTTATTTCCTCCCACGAATCCGCCGCTGCATCTGGCGCCATTCACGCTGCCTGATGCGCTGCTGTCCGTAATGTATCCGAAGTTGCCTCCCGCCAGGCCGCCGCTGTATATGGACCCCGCCTTGACCGTAACGTCCGCGGAGCATCTGTCCACGGAACTCATGACACTGATCTTCGTCTTATCATCCGTGGCTCCGTCATTGAATCCGATCAGTCCTCCGGCGTACGATCCATCCGTCGTACCGCTCTGGTCTTTATTCTCCGATGTTACCGTGCCGCTGACATGGCAGCCGCCGATACTGTTGCCTTTGCTTTCCTGCCCCGCGGTATCCAGCTCCACGGCGGCAACGCCTACCAGCACGCCGACGGAGTATTTGCCGGTCACCTGAGCGCCTTCGATATTCAGATCGCGGATCTTCGCCCCCTTGATGAAGCTGAAGAACCCTACGTTGTGTTCCTCCGGTTGATCGATCTTAACGTTGCTGATGGTGTGTCCGTTTCCGTCAAAGGTACCCGCAAAAGGCTTATCCCTGCGGCCGATACCATCAAACTCCGCTCCCTGAAGGTCGATGTCCGCCTCCAGTCTGTAGCTGGCGGTCATATTCGCGTCCGTCCCGCAAAGGCTCATGAGATCATCCTTCGTCCTGATGCTGATCACCGGATTCTGTACGGGGGTCCCGGTGATCTCCTCCCAGCCCGGAGCCGTAAAGAGATTCTGGGTGGTTCCCTGATACCAGAGGATCTGATCTCCGTCTTCGATGGTAGCCAGGTTTGCGGAAACGCTGGACAGCCTGTCATTTATGGTGAACATCCAGCCGTCCGGAGCGGACAGGGGATGCCCGTTGATGGATTCGATGAAGCTGCCGTAAGCCGGTGTGATGGTGTACTCGAAATCCATCTTGCCCTGCTTTTTGGCTTCGTTCATCACATCGATCACGCGGGTGTTGCCTGTGGTCGTCATCTTGACTTTGATGACGTCCCCGTCACAGTCGAATGCATATTTCTCTTTATCGTAGAGGGCGATGGCGAGTTCCACAGTGATAGTGCGCGCCTCGCCCCGGCCCGGACACGGCACGCCTTCCAGATACGGCAGGCCGTTGTTCTTGCCGTTTTCTCTCGTCCATGCCAGACCTAAAGTCTCGGCAAATTCCGCCGTCTTCATTTCCTCCAGGCTCTTGCCCGTGGTGTAGTTTTTCTTCGGATTGTCCTGAGGCGTCTGGTCCGATGCATAGAAGCAATCGGTGAAATTCTCCTCCGGGATGTCCTCATTAAAGGCCGACGAGCCGATGATGTCTCTGGCCGCCTCCCCGCTGATGGCGCCTATAAACCCGTAGGCCCGCTCCGGCTTTTGCTCGGAGGTCACCTTGCCTGCGGCGTAGCATCTGCTGAAGGTGACGTGCTTTGAATTCACACGTCCCACGAAGCCGCCGCTCCATCCTCTGGCAGCGTCCACATCGCCCAGGGCGAAGCAATCCTCGAACGACCCCGTCCTGTCGCCGCTCTCATCGGCCCAGCCGCTGAATCCTCCGGCGCAGTAGCTGGACGTGCTGATGTCCATGCTGGTCCAGCAAGACCTGATCTGACCGAAATTGTTCCCCACGAAACCCGCATGTCCGGTGGCGGTGGTGCTGCCCGCCTTCAATTCTCCGCCTTCCACGTAACAGTTCTCGATGAGGTTGAAATTCCTGCTGGCGAATCCGCCGATGATGGATCCCGTATCCGCCGTGATGTTGGACCTGATGACCGCGCAGTTCTGGATCTTGCCGTAGTTGAACTGGCAGAGCACTCCCGCATTGTCGCTGAACTGGGCGTTTGCACCTTCAATGGTCAGATCCCTGACGATGCCGGTGGTGCCGATATAGGCGAAAAGACCGCAGTTGCCGCTGCTCAGCGTAAGGCCTTTGATCTTATGTCCGCCGCCTTCCAGGATCCCGCTAAACGGCGCGTCGATATTGCCCCAGCTCTGCATGTCGATCTGCTGCTCCGCAGACAGCTTGCTGAAATCCAGATCCGCCTTCAGCTCATATCTCTTCGACCATGCCGCGTTCTGCGCGTCCGCAGCCGAGGCGTAGTCGGTTCCCTCGTTATCTATGTTGACGATGGATATCCAGTCTTCCACCGAATCGATCTCCACCGCTTCGCCGCTGACCCCCTCGAAGTGCGTGGTCTTGCTGCGGGCGATCCTGCCGACGCAGCGCTTGCCGAAGTTCGGGCTGTCCTGATCATCCACGATGCGGCCGGCCTGTACGGTAAAGGAATAGTCCCCTTCTCTGGTCATGGAATTGATGAAGTACATGGAGATCTTGCCGCTTTCGGTGTTGATCATCTCCTCGGTCAGCTCATATTCCACGATCTTTTTGTTGCCGCTGTAAAGGGCCGTGATGTAAAAGTCCGCGTTCGGAACTTCCTTCCAGACAGCGATCTTAGACGCTTCGTTCCACTTCATGTCTTCATCCGAGACTACGCCGATAAACGCGCCTGCATCGAATTCCAGACCCTGCCGGTCCTTCGCCGATTCTGCGCTGTCTTCGTAAGCCTCGCCGTCTCCCAGAGCGGTTACGGTGAAGTGATAGGTGCTGACGCCGGTTTCATCCATTGCCGCAAAGGCTTCATAAAAGCTGTATTCCGTCTGTTTGATGTCGCTGGCGGTAAATACGGGCTCCGTGCCTTCACCCTGATACAGTTTCACTTCATAGCGCTCCGCGCCCGGCACCGCATCCCAGCCGGCTTTCATGTCTTCATACAGAAGGTCCGCGTCTTCCGGAAGCTCTCCCTGCTGCGGGAGCCACTGAAGGTTCTGCGGCGTCTGCAGAACTACCGCCTCGTCAGTTCCCGGACTTTCCCAGCTCAGCAGCGGATAACCGCCGTTGACCATGGCGCCTCTGTCGATCTGAAATCCGTCTCCCAGAGCTTTCACAAAGGCTCCGGTGCTCATTTCATCAGCCGCCTTCGGCTGGCCGTGTCTGTCGGCTTCCGCAAGAGCCTCATCGCTATCCGAAAGTCCGGATGCGTAATAGCAGTTTGCGTAATCCGCATAGTTGCTGGCGCCGATGCCAAAGGCCGACGTCGTTCCCGTCACCTTGCCGGCGTTGTAACAGTTCTGATACTGCAGGCCCGAGGCGCTGCCGATGCCGTTTGCCTTATCTGCGGAAATGTTTCCGGTGTTGTAGCAGTTCTCGACGCGTCCTGATCCCATTTCGGCCACGATGCCTGAAGCCCTGCCGCCCTCAGAATTCGCGCTGATTTCTCCTCTGTTGAAACAGCCGCTGATCGTATCTCCTCCGTTCATGCTGTTTCCCAAAATGCCTGCAGCCGACCCTCTGGCGTTCACGTTGGTGACATCGATTTCATTTCCGCAGCCGCTTATGGCGCATCCGCCCACCGACTTGGCGACGAGGCCGCCGATGGCGCTGTTGTCTCCCGTGATCTGACCGCGGACTGTGACATTGCTGATGGCAGCGTTTTTGACCCAGCCAAAAACACCCGCGTAGGAATCCGCGGACTCTATTTCGATGCCGGTGATCTGATGACCCTGCCCGTCGAAATCACCCGTGTAAGGAGCGTTATAGCTGCTGCCTACCGGCGTCCAGTCTGTACCGCTCATGTCTATGTCACACGTCAATGCTGCGCTGACGTCTGTATTCTGTGCTGTCCCTTCCAGCGTACCATTGACAAGTGAGGAGAACCACAGAAGGTCTTCGGCGGTGCCGATTTGATACACACCTTCTATATCCGCCGGTGTCTGCAGGTCTTCCGCGCCGGCCGCCGCTGTACTGATGAGAAGCATTGCTGCAACCAGCAGGCTTCTTATGATTGTTTTTTTGATTCGTTTCATCGTTTTTTAAATAGCACATCAGGGACCGCGGCAAAATGCCGCGATCCCGTGATGAAATACACTTATACTGCCTGGTTATTTCTTACACTTCGCTGTCTTGACCTGACTCCACTCTCCGTAGATCGTCTTGTCATTTACGCTGGATACGGTTCTGACGCGGAAGCTGTATTTCTTGTTTTTCTTCAGCTTCTTCGTCTTGATGGTTGTATCCGCGGTGTTTTCGCTGAGTGACTTCCAGGTCTTGGCTTTCTTCAGTTTATACTCTACCTGGTATCCGGCCGCGCCTTCCACCTTGTCCCACTGGACGGTAAACTTTCTCTTCTTGGCCTTTGCTTTAAGACCCGTTACCTTATATGCTGCCGCAGTACCTTCTGCCGCCAGAGTCTGGATCGTTCCCTTGGCTGCTGCGAGTGCCGCGTCAACTGCTTCTTCGTTTTCTGCCGCGTTGATGGCCTTGATGCCTTCCAGTGCAGCGTTTACAGCCTGTGCTGAATCGGCCTTGTCGATATTCTCCGCCAGGTTCTGCATGAGTTCTTCCTCTGCGGCGGCTTTCTTATCTGCCAGGGCCTTTGCGGCGGCTTCCTTGATCACCGCTGCCTGCAGTGTGTTCATGACTCCCGTCGCGCTGGATGCTGCCTCGGCTGCCTTATCGATATCTTCATAGTCCTCGATGGCGCTGATCTGATCGATGGCTGCTGCTGCCGCCGCGTCGATCTGGGCTGCTGTTTCCTCATCGACGCCTTCCTTGGCGGCTTCCGCTGCTTCCTCTACCACCTGAATGGCGGCTTCCTTAGCGGCTTCCAGTTCTTCGTCTTCCTGCTCTGTGATCTGCTCGTCTGTCTCGATCTTATCGATCTCGGCCTTTGCGGCTTCCAGCGCTGCTGCTACCGCGTCAGCGTCAGCTGCGGCGTTGATGGCTGCCGTGCCCGCTTCGATGGCCGCGGCGAGTTCCTGCTGCTGAGCCTCTCTGTAATCTGCTGCATTCTTATATGCCTTCAGCGCTTCAATGGCTTCGTCCTTTGCCTGCTGCAGAGCCTGAGCTTCTTCCTCTGTCATCTGCGCGTCTGTCTTGATCTTATCGATCTCGGCCTTTGCGGCTTCCAGTGCTGCTGCTACAGCATCCTTATCCGCTGCTGCGTTGATGGCTGCCGTGCCGGCTTCAACGGCATCAGCGAGTTCCTGCTGCTGCGCCTCTCTGTAATCCGCAGGGTCCTTATACTCGCTGAGTTCCTTGACTGCTTTAGCCTTTGCTTCCTTCAGCTCCTTCGCTGCAGGGTCTTCCTGCCATGCCAGGATCGGGAATCCCTCGTTGATGTTCGGCGTATTGTCCTCGATAAACGCATCACCCAGGAATGTGATGATGTCAGCCGCTTCGTCAGCTGATGCGAACTCTTTGAGCTCGCTGGCCGCAGGGCTCAGACCGCTTCCGATGGCCTTGCCGTTTGCGGCGCTGCCCTTCAGGTAAGCGCATTTCTCGAATGTCGTGCTTCCGGAGTACTTATATCCAAGCAAAGCCCCCGTATAGCTGCCGCTGCCCGTTACCTGGCCGCGGTTGTAGCATCTGTAGAATTTATCACCTGTGGAGAAATATCCATCGATGCCGCCGGAATAGTTTTTGCCTTCAACCGCTCCGGCATTGTAGCAATCCTGTATGGTCGCCTGAGATGTTCCTCCTACGATACCGCCAGTTCTGCCGGAGGAACCGGTGCTGCTGATGGTTCCGAAGTTCGCGCAGTTCTTGACTGTGGTCGCTTCACTGGACCCGCCATAGATGTATCCGACGATGCCGCCGGAATTGCAGTAGCTTGAGCTGGCTGTGTTGGTAACGTCCGCGTAGTTGACGCAGTTTTCTATCGTAGCGAACTTGATGACGCCGGCAATACCGCCTGCTCCGGATGGATTGTTCGGTGCGTAGCTGGTGCCGGATTTGCCTCTTACGGTAAGGTTTTTGATGACGGATACATCACCGTAAGAACCCTGGACGTATCCAAAGAGACCAGCGTATCTCATGCCGCCGTCCGTCGTGGCGTTGAGACCGTAGATCGTATTTCCCTGTCCGTCGAATGTACCATTGAAGTAGTATGACTGGTTGTTGCCGATCGGCGTAAACTCTACTCCGCCCAGCTCGATGTCAGAAGTCAGGACGAAATGCTTACCGCGGTATGTGGAGTTCGTGGATGACTCATTATATACCTTGGCCATCAGCGCCAGCTGATCGCCGTTTGCGATTTCGTACGGGCTTGCCGCTGTTCCGTCGCCGCCGTCAAATGCATCGGCGATCTGGCCTTCCCATTCTGTCAGACCTTCCTCCATCTTAACCGCGAGGGTCTCGTCTTTATCCGCAATGGTCACCTGACCTTTAACTGTTGTATAGCCCTTGGCCTTGACGATATAGTCGTATGTCGCCGCGGTAAGCTGATATGATCCGTCAGCTTCCGCCGTCATCTCTTCGCTGTCGTGTTTGATGATGACCGTAGCCTTTGCATCTGCCGGAAGGCCGGTAACCTCAACCGTCAGTTTATGCTTCTGCTTTTCTTTGAGGGTGTCATTTACCGTCACGTCCGCGCCGCTTACGGTTACCAGTCCGCTGGCATCTTCATAGCCGAATTTGGACGCCTGCCATACGTAGAGTCCGTCCGGAACGGTTACCTGGTTATTTGCTACCGTATACTGTTTGCCGGTCGGCTGGTAGGTTGCCGCATCCACTTCCGCAAAGACGAAGTCCGCCCCGTTCTGTATGTTCGGGAATGAAACGGTCTGGCGAACTTCAAAATTGAAGTCGCTGAGAACGATGTCGCGGGTCGGAGTTCCCGAATAGCTCGGGGTATCCGCTCTGTAATAGTAGATCGTCAGGGTGTCGCCTTTGCTTACCGCCACATCCTTGACTTCCGCGGTATAGCTGCCCGCATTGTACTGCGGCTGCATGGACTGCGGATTGCTGGAATCACCATTCAGATAGTACTGGTATTTATTCGAATACGAAGTGCCGTCCGTTGACACTGTAAACGAAAGCGCTCCGCCCTTGGCGAAGGTCAGCTCCAATGCAGATGCTGACGGATCGCTGTATCCGCGTCCCGGATTTGTGGACTTCACGCCGTCCGTCGTGACTTCCCACGGCCAATCCGCATCGTCCTTAACGGAGATGTTCTCGCTGACCGCGCTGAAGTACTGCTCCAGATCCGTCGCGGCGTGCACCGTGCCTCCAAATCGCGGCATGAAAGTAAATACCATCATAACCGCCATCAAAGCGGCCGCTCCGCGTTTCAATAACTTGCTGTCTAAAACCACATGTATCACTTCTCCTTTCACACAATAAAAAAACAGCTGCGCTGACGCAGCTGTACAACAACCTCTATGAATAGACAGACCTTCCCGAGTTAGTCCTGCCTGACAAAAGTGCCTCCCGAGCAGCTCACCGGACCGCTTTAATCCGGCTGGCCTATCGCTGGGATTACCTGATGTACTGATGTCTTTCCGCCTCAGAGTATGAACATCTTGACCACGACTCGTCTCCCGACTTGCCCGCCGCCCACGCGGCCGGCTTTACGGTTGCTGAGAAACAGCGGGAGATTCTCACTCCTCTTCCGTTAGTCGTGTCAAACTTATTAAATTGCCTACGACATCATAACATATGCCGCCTGAAAGTTCAATAACAATATACTGGGGTGATGGCTGCCATGTGTCAGGCCATGGGCACTCCCCATGACACTCCATCGGCACTAGAAAAACCGGCTCTGCCCGATACGGGCAGAGCCGGCCCCATTGACACTTTCTGTCTAACTGATTATTTGCTGTAATCGAAGAATCCTACGCCGGTCTTTCTTCCCAGCTTGTTTGCTCTTACCATCTTCTTGAGAAGTGGATGAGGTCTGTACTTAGGATCGCCGAATTCGCCGTACAGTGTTTCCATGATTGCCAGGCAAACGTCCAGGCCGATCAGATCTCCCAGTGCGAGAGGTCCCATTGGGTGGTTAGCGCCGAGCTTCATGGCTGTGTCGATACCCTCTGCATCAGCAACGCCGTCTGCCAGGATGCCGATACCTTCGTTGATCATAGGGATGAGGATCCTGTTTACTACGAATCCAGGAGCTTCTTCTACGTCAACAGCTGTCTTGTTCAGGTCAGCGCAGAGAGCCAGAACTGCTTCTCTGGTTTCTTCTGAAGTTGCCAGGCCCTTAACGACCTCTACCAGCTTCATCATTGGAACAGGGTTGAAGAAGTGCATTCCGATGATTTTGTCAGGTCTGCCTGTTGCTGCTGCGATCTCTGTGATGGAAAGCGCTGATGTATTTGTTGCGATAATTGCTTCAGGCTTGCAAAGCTCATCCAGTTCAGCGAAGAGAGCCTTCTTGGCTTCCATATCTTCTGTAGCCGCTTCGATGACGAAGTCAGCGTCCTTGATGATGCTGATATCAGTTGATCCTTTGATTCTGGCCATTGCAGCATCCATGTCTTCCTGAGTGATCTTTTCCTTTGCAACTAACTTGCTCAGGTTCTTCTCTACTGTTGCTCTGCCGCCATCAACTGATGTCTGTCTTCTGGATCTCTGTACTACATTGTATCCAGCCATTGCGCAGACCTGCATGATGCCTGCTCCCATAGTGCCTGATCCAAGTACGCCAATTGTTTTCATAATCGTTATCCTCCTTCAATCATTGATGTGATTGTTAAATAATTAACTGTTTCGCACAACTATTATTATACTGCTAAAACCCCTAATTGTAAACACGTTTGGGGGTTAAACAAATAATTAACAAAGTTATATCCCGAGAATCTTTCTCATTTCCGCCTTGTAGGCTTCCACTCCCGGCTGGTTGAACGGATCAACTCCGTTGAGCATGGCGGTTACCGCGCATGTGGTCTCCAGGAAATACAGCATCTGACCATAGTAGTGCGGCGTCAGCTGCGGCATGTGAATCTCTACCACCGGGATTCCCGCGTTTCGGTGCGCCCTGATGACGCCATCCATCATGGCTTCATTCAGCTCTCTGATGGTTCTGCCGGCCAGATGTCCTGCCGGTACCGTCACGGTGTAATCCGGATCATCTACCGTGATCATCGTCTCGAAGAAGTTCTGTCTGCCCTCCTGGATCATCTGTCCCATGGAGTGCAGATCCGTCGAAAGCGTCAGCGTGGCCGGCCAGAGCCCCTGCCCGTTCTTGCCTTCGCTCTCACCGTAGAGCTGCTTCATCCACTCACCCAGATATCCCAGTCTGGAGTGGCACATCTCTATGACCTCAATGTGTTTGCCGGTCATCTGCATCAGATGTCTGCTGATGGCGTAGTCCGTTCCGCCTTCGTCCCAGACAGGCGACATGGCCATGGCCTTTGCGCCATCCAGAACGTCTCTGATATCGATGCCGCTCACCGCCATCGGCAAAAGCCCCACCGGCGTGAGGACGGAATACCTGCCGCCGATATTCGGCGGAATGTCGAATGTGGCGTAGCCCTTTTCCTCTGCTTCCGCTCTGAGCTGGCCCCTGGCCGGATCGGTCACCACGATGATTCTCTTATTCGCTTCCTCTTCGCTGCCGTATTTCTCGATCATCAAAGGCTTCAGCGTTTCAAAGGCCGCGCTGACCTCTGCGGTGTTCCCTGACTTGGAAATCACGCAGAGTATGGTTCTCTTATCTCTGATCTCGGCCATCACTTCTCTGTAGTAGTCCGTACAGAAATTCGTGCCGAAGAAGCGCACCTGCGCGCCTCTTTCGGCCTTTGGGAGAGCTTCGATAGCCGCTTTCGCGCCCAGATAGGACCCGCCGATGCCGACTACCACGAACAGCTCCGCTTCATCTTTGACGATATCCGCCGCGTTCAGTATGTATTCCAGCTCCTCTTTATTCTGATTGATCGGTGTCTGCACCCATCCGGTCATGGGCTCGCTGCCGGACCACAGGCGGTCTAGCGCCCTGCCAGCCTCAGGCCTCATTTCCAATATGTTTTCGACGGCTATGCCGAGCCCGTCGGTTTTCACTTTTATATCCATACTTTACCTCCAGATGTAATGACTTTATTGTACTACAGTTTCGGTGTAAAAGATATATCCCCAATCAAAAACCCCATCCGAGATTTTTGCTGACGCATCGCGGTGGGGCTCCCGGTGATTCGCTATGATCACTTCTCATTCATGGCGATAATCTGCTGGATGATCGTTTCCATCTTTTCCAGCTGGCTGAGGCTGCATTGCTGCAGCTGCTGCGTGATCTTTCTCTCCAGAAACCTCCGGCGGCTGTCGCGGGACTCTATCAACCCGTCGCCGTCAATCAGATAGTCCGCGCTGATGCCCAGTTCTTTTCGGATATCACAAAACAGCGGGAATGACAACCCGCTTCCACCGGATTCTACCGCCTGGATGTGCCGGTCTGAAACGCCGACCTTCTCGGCCAGATCTCTGACGGATTCGTTCTTTTTCATACGGGCGGTCTGTATTCTCTGCCCGATCTGTCCCAAGTCGATTTCTCGTTTTTTGTCGGTCATTACTCCTGGTCCTTTGATCCTTAACTGCCTGCCTATATTGTAATGGAATCAAAATATTTTCATACGAACTGGGAGACGTAAATTGGCGAAGTTTCAGACGTAATATTCCCATAAAATGTATACTTCACCCTAAAAAAGCACATAATATATGTATCCGTTATGTCGCTTAGTAAATGAAAGGAGGATCCTATGACTGAGAAAGCAGTAAAAAGCCTTGTTAAGGGGGTATATGAGAATTTGTCCGGCAACCTAAGAGTCCTAAGAAAAATGAACAAGCTCAGCCAGGAAAACGTCAGTCAGCTCATTCATATGTCCAGGAAACACTACTGTGAGTGCGAGAATGGCGTCACCATCCCCAGCCTCATCACCGTATGCATGTTAGCTGATATTTATAAAGTTCATCTCGATACTCTGATTGCTGCTGATATTGCTAGGGATACTCTGGAACTTATTGATATGAAATACCGCGACCTCGGATAACACAAAAAACAGGCGATAAGAAAATCTCACGATTCCTCTTATCGCCTGTTTGCTTTTTATGATATCTTTGGCGTGACCGCCAGCTCTTTAACTGTAATACAGATTGTTCGTGATGTAGTCCGGATCACTGGTCACATCTATTCCCAGCGCCTTTAGCGTCGCCTCGTCCTTATCGCTGAGGATCGCCGTGCAGTGCGCTCTGCAGCCGCTGAGCTCAACCAGCTTGGACAGCGCCAGTTCCGCCGTCGGATTCGTCGCTGCGGAGATGGTCAGCGCCGTGAGCACTTCCTCACAGTTCAGACTGGACTTCTCCGAATGCAATACTTCTGTCTTAAGGTTCTGTATGCTGGACAGAATGTTGGGTGATATCAGATGGATTTCATCCGATATGCCGCTGAGGACTTTGATGGCGTTCAGTATCGCGGCCGCCGCGGCAACCATCCTCCTGGAACTCCTGCCGGTGACGAAACTGCCGTCCGGCAGTTCCATGGCCAAAACGACAACGTTGGTATATCTCTCGCTGCACTCCCGTTTCTTCTCCGCGTATTCTCTGGCCGGCAGGACAACACGTCTGTCCTCCACCTTGAGCCCCATCTCATCCATGAGCAGCTTGGCCCGTTCCAGAATATCTTCGCCGATTTTGCCTTTTTTGTAGTCGCACTCGGCGATGATGTATCTTCTGATGATTTCCTGACAGGCGGCCTCTCTGCATACCTCGTCGTCTATGATGCCGAAGCCCGCTCTGTTCACGCCCATATCCGTAGGGGACTTGTATTCCGATTCTTCACCGGTGATCTTCTCGATGATTCTCTTAACGACAGGGAACACTTCCAGATCGCGGTTGTAGTTGACCGCCAGCTCCCCGTACGCTTCCAGATGGAACGAGTCGATCATGTTCACGTCTTTAAGATCCGCCGTCGCCGCTTCATACGCCACATTCACAGGATGCTTCAGCGGAATATTCCAGATCGGGAAGGTTTCGAACTTGGCGTATCTGGCCTTCCTGCCCCGGATGTTCTCGTGATAGAGCTGTGAGAGACTAGTGGCCAGCTTGCCGCTGCCGCCGCCCGGTCCCGTCACCACGATGAGCGGTTTCGTGACCTCGATGTACGGATTGGCGCCGTAACCTTCCTCACTGACGATCGTATCCACGTCCGTCGGATATCCCTTCGTGAACCTGTGCTTATATGTTTTGATTCCCCGCCTGTTCAGCTTGTTAATGAACTTATTGACCGCGGGTGAATCTTCCTCATATCTGGTAACGACTACGCTGTTGACATCCAGGTCGAACTTCCTGAAAACGTCGATCAGTCTCAAAACCTCCAGATCGTAGGTGATCCCGAAGTCCTGCCGCGTCTTGTTGGTCGTGATGTCTCCCGAGTAAACACATATGATGATCTCCGCCTGATCTTTCATCTTCTGCAAAAGCTTGATCTTCGCGTTTTCATCGAATCCAGGCAGCACTCTCATGGCGTGCTTGTCCTGAACCAGCTTGCCGCCGAACTCCAGATACAGCCGGTCATGGCCGCCTTTCTGGATGCGCTCCAGTATATACTTGGACTGCTCCTCGATATACTTCTCCGCGCTGAATCCTATCTTCTTCATTTCTCTCACCTTCTATCTATTAAAACTCTCAAGTTACTTTAACTAGGTAAGATAAACCACCGCCATCGTAAGAGTCGTTACTACCATGACTGCCGCCAGCACCCAAGCCACGACTTTGGCGAAAGTTCTGTTCATCATATCGTTTCCCTCCTTGATGATATCACGCTACATCAGCGTGATGTTGAGCGTATTCCTTCCCTCTGCGAGGCCTTTGAGGCTGATGTCATAATCGACATCTATATAGCCTTTGCCCTCTTCATCTATATTGTTATCCAGATCATTCGTCAGAACTTCCAGCTCTATCGGTCCAAACGGCGTATCATAAAGCCCCGTGAAGCGCTGGCCTTTGCTGAACAGGATCTCGTTGCCGACCCCTGCGCCTTCTCCCAGCCGCTTCATCTGAAGTTCCTGACCGCGAAGACGAAGCCGGGTCTTACAGCCGGGCATTCCGCTGAACTCACTCTCATCGTAGATGAGATAGTACGCGTCTTTCCTCCTGTACAGCTTGGCTTCCGTGACGAATTCCATCTCGTCTTCGCCCGTATCGTTATTGACTTGTCTGCTTTTGATCTTTACAAGTACTTCTTTCATATTTTATCCAGTATGCTCTGAAGCTCTTCTCTGTTGAAATGATATTTTTTAAGGCAGAAATGGCACTGCAGCTCCGCCTGTCCGTCTTCCTCGATGATTTCCTGCAGATCGTCCCTGCCGATGGTCATGAGCACCTGCTGGATGCGCTCTCTGCTGCAATCGCAGTTCCACTCGATATCCCTGCTCTCCAGGATCTCAGGTTCGTACTCATCCGGGATGTCTCTGAAGATCTCATGCAAAAGCTCCTGCACCAGACCTTCCTCTGACAGTGCGGCGTTCCTGTCACGGACATCACATATGATAGATGTCAGCGGTTTCATGTCCCCGATCATCGCTTCCAAAGCGCTTATGGCGCCTTCATCCGCATCCGGCAGCATCTGTATGATCATGCCTCCGGCCGCCCCGATGCTCTGGTCGGTTTCCACTCTGACTCCCAGCGCGACAGACGTATTCTGCTGCTCGGAGATAAAGAAATATGCTGTCAGATCGTCCGCGATTTCACCGTCTACCAGCGCGATGGTGCCCATATACGGCTCCTTGAGCCCGATGTCTCTGATGACGGAAAGCTCCCCTATGCCAAGGGACCCTCCCACGTCGAGCTTGCCCTCATCGGTTGGCGGCAGATCCACATGGGGATTGGCGATATAGCCTTTGACACTGCCGGTGCCATATCCCGTTGCGAGAATCTGCTGCGCAGGTCCGTCGCCCTTAAAGTTTACCGTCAGTTTGTCGGTGGGTTCCTTCATCATGATGCCCATAAGACCCGTCGCGG
Source organism: Bacillota bacterium (assembly GCA_030530285.1). Lineage (GTDB taxonomy): Bacteria > Bacillota > Clostridia > Peptostreptococcales > Anaerovoracaceae > Lentihominibacter. Next base: position 42,397 of record JAUMVD010000007.1, read on the forward strand.
TCAAAACGCGCCCCAGACCGGCTGCCGCCAGTGGTGTAGCGTCATGGATCTGCGCCGCTTCCTGCACCAGATCTGTGGTTATCGTAAGGTATACCCTGTATGATTTGCTCTTGTCTATCGCTATGATCGCCTTGCTCATTTCACCCTCTGTTTAAAAATTAAAATACTCTTAAAGTTTACCATATAACCACATATTTTCAACACCAAAAGAACACAATCAAACAGTATAGTTTAGACAAGAGAGGTATAAAAGGGAGGTACGAAAAATGTATAACGATCCTTTTGAAAACAACGATAAAAATGAAACAACCGGCTATAGACCGAATTTCGTGATGCGGGACGCGCCGGAAGAAAAAACAGAAAAAATGGCCGAGAACAGCTCCTACCGGGAGGCCTCGTGGAACAACTATGAACCCAAGCGAAAGAAACCTTCCGCGAAGATCGCTCTGACCAGAAAAACCGTCGCTCTGCTGATGGTATGTTGTCTGGTGCTTTCAAGCCTGTTCGGATTCGGCGGCGCTATGGCATATAACAAGCTTATGGGCGATACCGCGACGACCGCGCAGACAACTGCCAGCTCCGCCAGCACGCAGACTGCGGGATATACGCTGGAGAGCGCTACCGGCAGCAATATGACAATTCAGGAAATCACCAACGCGGCTAAGAACAGTGTCGTAGAGATCAAGACCGAAGGCGTTGTTTCCGATTCATGGATGCAGCAATACGTAACGGAAGGCGCCGGCAGCGGCGTCATCATCAGCGATGACGGCTACATTATGACCAACAATCACGTCATTGAAGGCGCCGGCAAAATCACGGTCACCACGGCCGACGAACAGTCCTATGATGCGACGCTGGTGGGCACGGACAGCACCAATGACGTCGCCGTCCTGAAGATCAAGGCCAGCGGCCTGACGCCCGCCACCTATGGCAACAGCGATAAGCTGAATGTGGGAGATATGGCGATCGCCATCGGAAACCCACTGGGAGAACTTGGCGGAACTGTGACCGCGGGAATCATCAGCGCCAAAGACAGACAGCTCGTCATTGACGGCAAGACCATGACGCTGCTTCAGACAGACAGCTCCATTAACCCGGGCAACTCCGGCGGCGGACTCTTTAACGGCAGCGGTCAGCTGATTGGCTTGGTTGTGGCCAAATCCTCAGGCTCTGATGTCGAGGGCCTCGGCTTCGCGATTCCGATCAACACGGCAGCCGATGTCGCGCAGCAGCTCATGACTGACGGCTACGTTAAAGGCAAGCCGTGGACCGGCATGACTTACAGCGAAGGGAGCAGCGGGTTTGATTCCTTCTTCGGTATGAGCTCATCATCGGTTTACATCTATTCCGTTGATACAGAAACAGCCAGAAAGGCCGGGTTTGAAGCCGGAGATGTTGTCTCAGAAGTTGACGGTAAGAAAATATCGACGATAGACGATCTAAGCGCCATCATCACGGCTCACAAAGTCGGTGACAAACTTACATTCAAGATCGTACGAAACAATCAGGAGCAAGAAATCAAATTGGAACTGCAAGAAAAGAAAGCGGCTGACTAGCCGCTTTTCTATTATCTGTCGCGTATTAACGTTCAGGCTCTATCCCAAAGAACCTCATGGCGTTTTGTCTGGTCATTTGCGCTGCTTCCTCGAAGCTGATGCCTTTGATTTCTGCCACCTTACGGCAGGTGTATTCCACGTTCGGCGGTATATTTCTCTGCCCTCTGAGGGGAACCGGCGTCAGGAACGGCGAATCGGTTTCCACCAGCAGGAACTCAAGGGGGATCGCATCCACCATGGATACGGTCTTCTTGTTGTTTTTATACGTCACCGGTCCGGCTACGCTGATGGTTGCACCCAGCTTCACGTACTGTTTGCCCAGTTCCGCGCTGCCGGAAAAGCAGTGCAGCAAAACTCTGGCATCCTCCGCCATTCCGGGAGCTCCGGATGCGTATCCGTCCGGATCCGGCCGATTCGGAAACCAGCTTTTTCTCTCAGCGGAAAACGCGCCTTCTTCTTTCAGGATGTCCATGACTTCCTGATCTGCTTCTCTGGCATGTATCACGATCGGCATCCTGAGTTCATTGGCCAGCCTGATCTGTCTCCTGAACCATTCCCTCTGGACATCCCGCTCACTGCGGTCATAGTGAAAGTCCAGTCCGATTTCACCGATGGCTTTGACTTTATCGTATGAGGCCAGCTGCCTTATGATCTCCAGCATCTCATCATTCATGACTTTGGCGTCGTGTGGATGGCATCCTACGGCGGCGTAGCACCACGGATATGCCATGGCATGCTGCGCTGCCCGCTCCGAGCTGGCCGGATCGAATCCGATATCCATTACATAGTCAAGAGACGATCTTTCGATCGTCTCTATCAGCTCCGCTAACATCTGCGGAGTATTATCTTCGTTGTTCAGATGCGCATGTGAGTCAAATAACATTTCGTCTCCTATCATCATCTACCTTATGCAGGATTCTTACAGTCTGTCACTTCCGGAGTGTACTTGACAGGCTGACAATCGTCCTTAGAAGGATCTACTTTATAAAGCTGGCCGTCCAGTGTCACTTCTATCCAGGCGATCTTGTTGCCGTCTTCATCTTCTGATGTGACCAGACACGCTTCGACGTCGGCATCCTGACATAGTCTGTAGAGGAATGCTGCCTGATACTCGCTCTTCGTACAGCCGTCAAGATCTGCCGTGTCCGCTTCCTTCTTCATCGTCTTGATCATCAGCTTCATCTTATCCATCTCTGTGGAGTCACCGCCGCAGCCGACACTGAGTTTCTTCTCCGCGGTATCGTAGTCGTTGCCCATTTCACCGTATCCGTTCGGATCTCCCGGACTAATGCCGGCAGCCTTGATGGACTTGTTGATCGCTTCTGATGTGGAAACGGATGCTGTGGATGTGCCGCCGTAAACGATGCCCGTGTTCTTCTCACTGTATGGCGGCAGCCCATATGCCTGTACGTAGGTATATCCCTTCGAGAATTTTCTCGTCTCTACTCTGTCATTCTTATTGCCTTCGATTGTCGTTACGGTAGAGCCTACGCAGCTGACGACCATGCCGACATGATCCGGGTTGCCGTTCTTATTCCAGTCAAAGAATATGATGTCTGCTGCCTTTGGCGCGTAGCTCTTATTGTATGACGTCTGGCCTCTCTTCTTATATGTGCTGAGCATCGTAGGACAATAGCTGTGTCTGACGATTACGTCGGTAGCCTTTGCCTTGATTCCTACCGCCGATACGAAGGCGGCGCACCATGCCAGACTGTACGTCATCTTGCCGCAGCCTGCTGCCAGATTGGAGTTGTACAGGTCAATGATCTTATGATGTTCGGATGACCCTTCCTTAACGCCTTCCCATGCCAGGGCCACACTGATGACTTTGTCTCTGGACGGCGAGGTGGATGAATAATCGCCATAGTAGGTCTGACCGTTCAGGTTGATATATCCTCTGACTTTATAGTAATAGGTCGTGTTCTTTGTCAGGGACTTGGTATCGGTAAATGACGTCGCTCGGGATGTCCCGACGCTGCTGTACGTCCCGTTCTGGGATGTGGCTCTGCTCACTTCATATCCTGAAGCATTCGGTGAGGCGGACCATGACAGACTGATGCTGCTGCTTCCGGCAGACCCCTTCAGATCCGTCGGCGTCTCGACCTTCGTCATGCCGGCAACCGGATCGGAGTAAGGACCATATGTGGTACTCCCCGATTTGGTGGTATACGTCCTGACCTTATAGTAATAGATGGTGTTCAGTGTAAGCTCATCATTGGTCCAGGTAGGGCTCTTCGTGTTGATGCCCAGTTTCTTATATGTTCCGTTCTCGCTGGTAGCGCGGTATACTTCATATCCCGTCACGCCGCTGACTGCAGGCCATGACAGCTCTACGCAGCCGCTCTGCGGCGTCATGGTGACGACAGGGCCGTCTGAATTAGCCGCCGGTCTCTTGCCGCTGACTGTCGAGCAGTAATCACCGAAATAGCTGGTGTCGTTCATCTCCAGATATCCGCGAACTTTGTAGAAATACTGTGTTCCCTTCTCCGCAGTCTTATCGAGGTAGTTATCGGATTTCAGTGTCGCCAGCTTCGTATATGAGCCGTCAGCACTGGTGGCGCGATAGATCTCAAAGCCTTTAGCTGCCCTGATGTCCGTCCAGTAAAGCTGCAGTCCGCTGGAAGCCGCCTCTACTTTCGGGCTCTTTGGTCCAGGAAGTTTCGTTCTGGCCTTCATTGGGGAGCAGTACGGACCGTAGTAGGTCTTGCCGCTTACGACCTTATACGCGCGAACCTTATAGTAATAGTATTTTTTCTTTTCGATCTTGGTATTGATCTTATAAAGATCCTTCGTGTTCTTCATCGCCTTGTAGCTGCCGTTTTTGCTCGTGGCTCTCTTGACCTGATAGCCCGTAGCATCGCTGACTTTGTCCCAGTTCAGTTGGATCTTTTCGCTGTACAGCGTCACGGATACGTTTGGCTTTTTGAGCGTCATCTTGGCTTTTACAGGCGAACTGAATTTACCGTACTGTGTGTCGGCATTCGAATTCTTCTTATAGTACGCCCTGACTTTATAGTAATAGGTCTTATTATGTGTACCCTTGTCCTTATACGTCAGGTCCTCGGTGTTGTCACGCTTTGTGTACTTGCCGTTCTTGCTGGTAGCGCGGTATACCTGATAGGCCGTCGCGCCGTCATACGCGGACCAGCTGAGCTTGACATAGTTATATCCCTTATCCGCTACAGCTACTCCTGTGACTTTGCTTCCGGTGCTGAATGTCGCGGCCGAGACTTCGGCCCTGTTCAGCGGTATGAATGTGACTACCATTGCCGCCATGACAGCATAGCAAAGCGCCCGCTTCAAGACTTTGATGACTTTGTTACTCATAATACTCAGCCTTCCTAATTATCCCTTCCGATTACTCTACGGAGTTTCCGTCTTCAGCTATCGTGGTAACGAACTCATATCTCTTCTTGCCGTCAACTTCATTATCTGCATAGAGGATCATGCCCTTTGATTCCAATCCTCTGAGATTTCTAGGTTTCAGGTTGGCAACGACGACGACCTTCTGTCCGACGCATTCCTCCGGCTTGAAGTATTCCGCCACGCCTGAAATGATCTGTCTCTTCTCGGTGCCCATCTTGACCTGGAACACCAGCAGTTTGTCTGCCTTTGGATGTTTCTCGGCCTTGATGATGGTTCCTACTCTCAGATCGATCTTATCGAAATCGTCATAAACGATCTCGTCCTTAAGCTCCAGCGGGATGTTGACGTCGCCCTTTGCGGCGGCAGCCTTCGCGCCCAGAGCATAAAGCTCTTCCAGCTCCTTGTCGATGTCCAGTCTAGGGAAGATCGCCTTGCCCTTCTTGACCTGTTCGCCGCTCATCATCTCAAATACCTGCGCGTCATCCCAGGCAACATCAGCGTACCACAGCCCCATCTGCTTCCTGATGGCTTCGGATGTGGTGTGCATATACGGGTGAATCAGTATCGAAATGATTCTGATGGCTTCGGACAGATTGTGCAGGACATTGTCCAGCCTTGCCTTCTGTGATTCGTCCTTCGCCAGAGCCCACGGCATCGTCTCGTCGATATACTTGTTGGCGCGTCTTACCAGCACCCAGATCTCTTCGAGAGCCATATTGAACTTGAAATCATTCATCTGTTTCTCGACCTTGGCCGCTGCGCCTATGGCGATTTCCTTAAGCTGCGCATCGTAATCGATGCCATCTTCGCCCGGAACGCATTTGCCTTCTTCGGTGAGATCCGGCACGAACCCGCCGTTATACTTCTCGATCATGCTGACCGTTCTGGATACCAGATTGCCCAGGTCGTTGGCCAGATCGTAGTTGAGTCTCTTAAGCATGACTTCGTTTGTGAACATGCCGTCCTGACCGAAGGTGTATTCTCTCAGCAGGAAGTACTTCAGCGCGTCGATTCCGTATCTCTCGATGAGAACTACCGGGTCGATCACATCCTGCCCCTTCGCGGCTTTTGATTTAGACACCTTCTCTCCGCCGAGCAAAAGCCATCCGTGGCCCCTTACCTGCTTCGGCAGCGGCAGATCCGCGCTCATGAGCATTGCCGGCCAGATCAGCGAGTGGAATCTGACGATTTCCTTGCCGACGAGGTGAACATCCGCCGGCCAGTATTTATTGTATTTCTCCGGATCGTCCGGCCATCCCAGCGCTGTGATATAGTTGGAGAGCGCGTCCAGCCAGACGTAGATTACGTGTTTATCATCGATCGGAACAGGGATTCCCCAGTCAAAGGTGGATCTGGAAATGCAAAGATCCTCCAGCCCCTGCTCTACAAATGCTACCATTTCATTTCTCCTGGTTTCAGGCTCCAGGAATTCAGGATTCTCTCTGAAGATCCTGAGCAGGTCATCCGCGTACTTGCTCATCTTAAAGAAATACGCTTCTTCCTTGGCTTTGGTTACGGGACGTCCACAGTCAGGGCACTTGCCGTCTTCCAGCTGCGCTTCGGTCCAGAATGACTCGCATGGAGTGCAGTACCAGCCTTCGTACTGACCTTTGTAGATGTCGCCTTTTTTGTACATTCTCATGAAGAGTTCCTGTACTCTCTTCACGTGTCTTTCTTCTGTGGTTCTGATGAAATCATCATAGGAGATCTCCATGGTCTTCCAGAGATCCTTGATCCCTGCGACCACTTCGTCTACATACTGCTGCGGGGTAACGCCCTTTTCGTCAGCCAGCGTCTGTATCTTCTGTCCGTGCTCATCCGTGCCGGTCAGGAACATGACATCGTATCCCTGGAGTCTCTTGAATCTGGCCATGGCATCCGCCATGACTGTGCAGTAAGTGTGCCCGATGTGCAGGTTCGAGCTCGGATAGTATATCGGTGTACTGATGTAATAAGTTCCTTTATTTTCTGACATGTGTAAACTTCCTTTCATATGAAAATCTTTGGCTCTTTTCTCTCTGCGTATCCCAATTCCAGTTCTTCCTTGTGGTAAAGATATCCCGGATCGTCGAAGTACAGCGCCCCCTTCGGGCAAAGCTTCTCGCAGCCGCAGCATTTGATGCAGATACCGTCCACGATTCCCGGCGCCTCCGGCTTGATGGATCCCATCGGGCAAACGGATATGCAGATCCCGCATCCGTCGCACTTATCCGGATCCAGCTTTGGCTTTACCTTCAGGATGTTGATGTGATTGCCCTGACGGTCTCTCGGTTGATAATACGGCCGCAAAGGCTGCTGCCCGTCCACGTAAACGGGGCCTTTGGTGAAGGTCTCACCCTCCGGGTCTGCCAGCAGCTTCTCCGCCGCTCTGTCGGCAAGTTCCTCTGCCACGAGCAGATCCGCCGCGTCCGGCCGGCCCTTTGCCAGCACTCTGGAGAAAGAATGCTCTCCAATAAACGCGCCCGCCGCAAAGGCTCTGAAGCCTTTGCTCTGCAATATATCCCGCAGTTCGATCAAAGCATCGTCGAAATTTCTGTTGCCGTAAAGCACCACGGGGATTGCCGCCGCGCCTCCGCCCTTCAGGGTATCCAGAAACTTCAGCAATACGTTGGGCACTCTGCCCGCAATCACCGGAACTCCGAACACCACCACGTCACCTCTGTCAAATGCGTAAACCTCCTGCCTGGCAGCAGGCGGTGTGAAATCGATGCTCGGCACTCTGTCGAAGCCGCCCTGTGATGAACTTTCCAGTGTGATATACAGCCTGTCAGCGATGGTCTCCACGACTGTCTCCGTCGTCTTCGTACCGCTGAAGTACATTCCTCTAATTCGTTTCATGTCTCGTTACTGTCTCAGTCTAACGTCGTCTGTCTCCAGATCTGTCGTTCGGAATAGTATATGATCAGATCTACGATGTCTTCTATTTCCAGATATCCGCTGTCGATGGAGAGATTGAAGTTGACGTGTTCTCCCCACTTCCTGCCTGTATGGTAAGCGTAATAGTTGGCTCTGGCCTTATCGGTCTCCTTCATGACCTTCTTTACCTGATCCTCCGGAACGCCGTATTCCTCAACCGCTCTCTTGATCTTATCCGCTTCCTCTGCATAGATAAATACGTTGGTGGCGTAAGGATAGCCTCTGAGGATGTAGTCCGCGCATCTGCCTACGATAACGCATGATCCCTCTTCCTCAGCGATCTTTCTGATGGTGTCGAACTGCGCCAGGAAAAATCTCTCGTTAAGACTGAGGCTCTCCGGACCCGCTTCACCAGTTCCCATGGCGGATGCCAGACTGTACAGAAAACCGTTCTTGGCCTTCTTCTCGGCAGTCTCGATCATCTCTCTGGAAAATCCCGATTCCTCGGCGATTCTGTCCAGGAGATCTCTGTCATAGTATGGTACTCCCAGCTTCTCTGCCAGGCGCTTGCCTATGATCCTGCCGCCGCTTCCGAATTCTCGGCTTATCGTTATGATTTTTTTCTTTTCATTATTAGCCATTATATAGTCACTCCTTTCGAAATTATACCATATGATTTCCATTTTTATACAATTCTTAACAAATCTATAGTATGCTCAGATACCGCTCGCCGGTGTCCGGAAGCACCGCTATGATCAGTTTATCTTCATTGCCCTCTCTTCCGGCTATTTCTCTGGCCGCGCTGACTGCCGCGCCGGAGGATATTCCTACCAGAAGACCTTCTTCTGTAGCCAGCTGCCGCATGGTGTCAAAGGCATCCTCATCGGTCACCGTCACAAACTCATCTACCACATTCCTGTCCAGATTTTCCGGTATGAAATTCGCTCCGATTCCCTGTATCTTATGGGGACCCGCTTTACCCTCTGTGACCAGGGGCGATGACGCCGGTTCCACGGCCACCACCTGTATGTTCGGATTCTTTTCTTTCAGGTATCTGCCGATGCCCGTCACGGTGCCGCCGGTGCCGAATGTGGCGACGAGTATGTCCACCTTGCCATCCGTGTCTTCCCAGATCTCCGGTCCCGTGGTCTCGATATGAGCCTTGGGGTTTGCCGGGTTGTCGAACTGCCCCGCGATGATGCTTCCCGGGATCTGTCCGGCCAGTTCTTCCGCCTTGGCCACACTGGCCTGCATGCCCCCGGATGCAGGCGTCAGAACGAGTTCCGCCCCATAGGCCGCCAGAAGTTTACGCCTCTCCACGCTCATGCTGTCCGGCATGACCATGATGGATCTGTAGCCGCTGGCCGCGGCGATCATGGCGATTCCTACGCCGGTATTGCCGCTGGTCGGCTCGATGATCGCGCCGCCTTCCCGGAGTCTTCCCTGCTCCTCAGCGTCCTTGATCATGTAGTAGGCCGCCCGGTCTTTGATGCTCCCTGCCGGGTTGAAATACTCCAGCTTGGCGGCGATCCTGCCGCCTTCTCCACTGATTTCGAGCAGCGGAGTTTTGCCGATCAATTCGGTGATTTTCGTGTTGATTTTCATATCAGAACCTCTCGTCGTCCACTATTTTCGCATCGTCTAATGTCAATATATATCCGTGTCCCGGATCCGGGATCCAGCTGTAAAAGTATTCGTATCTGTCGGGCCAGATGTCATTCAATATCCCGGATATGACGCCGCCGTGACAGATGCAGATACTCATGGCTTCCTCTTCGTGATTCCTTAATCTCAGGACATCCAGCTCGTGTTTGACCATAAGATTTTTAAATCCTCTGCGGATTCTTTTCTTAAAATTCATTATGCTTTCGCCTTCCGGCGGCGGGATCGATTCGTCCGTCGCGTTGATCCACGCCTCGTACTCAGGCGTCCCCTCCACTTCGGAGTAATGTTTCATCTCAAAGATGCCGAAATTCAGTTCCCGGAGATCCTCGATCACCTCGTGCTCCCTGTCGCCGTAAATCAGTTTCAGCGTCTGTTCCGTTCTGGTCATCCCCGTCGTATAGAATCTGGCTTCCTCGGAGTACGGGTAGATCCCTTCGCCTGCCAGCCGCTTTAATTCGTTGATGCCCTTCTCCGCCAGGGGCACATCGGTCCCGCCGTAGTAGAGCTGCTGCACATTCCCTGTGGTGATGCCGTGTCTGATGAGTATGATCTTTGATTTCATAGATAGCCCTTCTCCTATTTCAGCCGTTTGCCTATGCCGCAGAAAACCCGCTCGACGCTGTCCGCTTCACCGGCAAGATAGAGCATCAGCCGGCCGTTCATTTCCCGAAACGCGCGCACGTCTTTATCGATGGGCACCACGCCCTGTGACGTGTCGGTCATGATCAGGATCTTGTCCTGCCACTGATCCCGCGCCTTCTCGAAATATTCTCTGGCTTCGATTCCGGCCTTTGCGCAGGCCAGCACGAAACCTTCGATGCCGCAGATCGCGTCTTTGCTGAAATCCGGCTCCGCTCCGCCGCTGCAGTCGCAAATCGTTTGGATATCATAATTGTTTCTGGCGTAGTCCAGCTTGCCCTGGTACGCCCCTCCGAATATGAGCTTCATGTCTGTTCCTCGTTCTCTTCCCGTCAACTCAAGCTGTGATCAGTGCCAGAGCCAGCACGCCGAACATCTCCGACATCGTGATCATGTGTCCCGAGATATCTCCGTTCATGCCGCCCAGTTTGCGGATGTCGTTTCTGGCCGTGAGCCCCGCGGCTGCTACCACCACGACGAACACGATGTTGCTGTAAAGCTCCGCGATCAGCGCCCACGGACTTCCGCCGCTCATGATCAGCTCCGCCGCTGCCAGCACGATGAGCAGGATGATGAATGCGGGGATCGTGTTCTTCACCGTTCCCGGGCTTTGCTGCCCTGCGCCCGCACCGGCATACTGGCTGGTCGACATCGGCCGTTCCAGGATCACGGTGATGGCGCTCATGGCTCTGGAGGAAGTGAAGATCAGCACCAGCAGCACGCAGGCTTTGAGACTGAAATCCTCCGCCAGATCCACCATCGAACCTGCGAATATCATCATCATGAGCACCAGACAAATCAGCGCAAAGGCCCCCGAGTGGGAATCCTTCAGGATCCTGCGCCTTTGCTCCATGTCGGGATGCCGCGGCATGATGGCGTCGCTGCAGTCCATGAATCCGTCCAGGTGGATGAATCCCGTGAGCAGGAAGTATACGCCGCTTATCACCGCGCCTGTGAGCACTGCGCCCGCGCCCGCCAGCTCCAGCGCCCACCAGCAAAGGCAGACGATGGCGCCGATGAATGTCCCCACCAGCGGGAACATGCCGATCTGGGCCAGGCGGTCTTCCTCCCGCCATTTCTTATATGGACATGGGATCCAGCAAAACATGCCCCATGCCATTAAAAATCCTCTGATATATTTCATAGCTATCCTTCTATTTCCAGATCTCCTCTATCCCGTAGGTGATCTCCACAACCCGGTCGCACACAGCCGCCAGGGCTCTATCCGCGGCGGCAAGCGCCTTCCTGTAGTCTTCGGTGGACTGGCTGTACTCGCCCATGTCCCCGTAGATTCCGTCGGATACGAACACCGTGTTTCCCGTGGCCTTTGCAAAGGCCTCCATATCGCGTCTGACCCGGTCTGCCGCGGTGTCATCGTAAACAATCTCTGTTTCGCTATTGCCCTTGAGGCCGTCTACGCGCCGGAACATTTCGTTCTCCATGATGGCCGTGACGCTGTCCAGCAGGAATACCCCGCTGCGGTCCACCGCCGGATCATCCAGCAGCGCCGTCAGATTCAGGGGCTGCTCCAGGGTCTCGAATCCCCAGCCTTCCCGCTCCGAAAGGTGTCTTCTGATCCTCGCCCTGTCCTCCTCGTCTCTCGGTATCATGGTGGCGATGTAATAGAGGGGTTTGCCAAGCTTCAGAGTCTGATCTCTGGCCGCCCTCTGGGCGTAATATGATTTGCCGTTTTTGCATCCGCCGCTGATGAATATGTTCATGCTCTTCCTCTGTCGTTATCTCTGGAACTTCTCGGTGCTTCTGATTTCTTCCAGATACCCGTCGTTGATTGCCGCTTCCTCAAAAGTCGCCATGTCGGTCATGACCGCACACGCCCCTCTGACCACTTCAAACGTGATGGGACATCCGCTTCCTTCGCCCAGCCTCATGTCCAGCGACAGAAACGGTTCTATGCCCAGAACTTCTGTTGCCGTCTTGTATCCGATCTCATATGACTTATGAGAAGCGATCATGTAATCCCTGGCTTCGGGAGCGATCACGCTGGCCGCCAAAGCCGCCACCACGGAAATGTATCCGTCGATCACCACCGGCATCCTGTTTTTCGCTGCGCCCAGAAACGCCCCGGTCATGGCGCAGATGTCAAATCCGCCTATCGCGGCCAGCGCCTCGATCATCCTTTCTCTCCTGCCGGCATCACTGCCCTGGAGGATGCCGCCTTCTCTTCTGAACGTTTCGCTGACCTGATTGACGATTTCTTTTTTTCTCCTGAGGCCTTCATCGTTGACGCCGCCGCCTCTGCCGACGGTAACCTCCGCGTCTTCTCCGGTGATGGCCGATAATATGGCCGCGCTGGTGGTGGTGTTTCCTATCCCCATCTCGCCAACGCCCATGATATCAAAGCCTTTGGCCGCTATGGCGTCCGCCATCTCAAGGCCGGTCTCGATACACCGGATCGCTTCTTCCCGGCTCATGGCCGGGCCCTTTGCGATATTATCGGTCTGGCCTGTCTCGGGTCTGATCCGCCTGTTGACGATCTTGTGGGTATCATCGTTCTCAAAAGGCTCGCTGAGATACAGCTCCTCCGGAATGCCGTCCCTGACGCCCATATCGACGATGAGCAGCTCGCTGTCAAAGCACTTTGCCAGCGCTCCGACGCCGGTCAGCCGCCTGGTGAAGTTCACGGTCTGCGCCATCGTCACGCTCTGCGGCGCGGATGAAACGCCTTCGCAGGCGACCCCATTATCCGCGCAAAACACCGCGACGCAGCCTTTGTCGATATTGTTGGTGATGTTGCCCGTTATGCCGGCGACCCTGATGGAGATCTCCTCCAGCAGTCCCAGACTCCCCGGAGGCTTGGCAAGACTCGCCTGGCGCTTTCTGGCCTGCTCGATCGCCGCCGCGTCCGCAGGCCGTATTCTATCTAAGATTTCTGTTATCGTTTTATCCATTCTTTCACACTCTGAAATGCACATAACTATACATAATAATATTAACACAAAAGCCGCGAAAATAAAAATCATGGGAGTGCCGCGACAGGTTATCATCTGATTTGCCGTTCCCGGTTGTATTCGTTGTAGTTTTTGCGTTTCTGACGACAAAACTACAAAAAACGCAGTCGGATT
>JAUMVD010000008.1 GCA_030530285.1 Bacillota bacterium
CTCATGGCGGCCATCTTTGACGATCAGGAATTTGCATCCGACTACGTTGCAAACTTCGATGCATTCGATAAGAAAGTGAAGACAGGTGAAGCATTTGACCTGACGCTGACAAGATATCAGGCAAAGGCTTTCTTTGATAATAATGTAGTGGCGATTCCGGATGCTGACGTTGGCATATGGAAAGACGGAGAAGTGCAGGACATAGGCACTACGGACGAAAACGGTAAAGTTCAGCTCTCCTTTGACGAACCGGGAACATATATCGTAACTGCTGCCGGATCAATAGAAGATACGGTTGTCGACTACAGCATAAGTGTTGACGAAGACATGAACGGTTTTGATTATGGCATAAAGTATGACACCGATTCTTCTGGCTTTAATATGCTCATTCCATATACGATGGAAGATTACGGTGATGGTCCGTATCCGGCTGATGAGCTGCAGTGGATCGATTATATGGACTTTGATGAGGATGACTACGAAGGATATCTCCTTTACTCCAATGAACTTCTGTGTGATTGCTGGACGATGACTCCGGCGTGCATCGTCAAGGTTTATGACGTTATGCCAGCAGAACCTGCCGAAGTAGCAGTAACTGTAAACAACAAGGGCGTCCTCGCCGCAGCGAAGGATGGCAGCGCCATGGCCGACAAGAAGGTTACAGTTGAAGATATCAACGAAGATGGACATCTGACAATCAACGAAGCGCTTGCCGCAATGCATGAGGCCTACTATGAAGGCGGCGCAGCCGGATTTGCGGTCGGTGGAATGTATAACTCAATCCAGAAACTCTGGGGTGTTGAAACCACGAATGTCCTGACTTATCTCAATGGCACAGGAATATTCAGCGTAGATGATGAAATAAAGGCCGGCGATGAAATATACACCTCCGTCAATGCGGATGATGTATATTACGCTGACTGGTATATCAAATTCTCTAAGAAAAACTACAACACCACGAAGGGAACAAAGATCAGCGTAAAGCTTACCGGTCACTACGGAATGGCATATGAAGAGGAAGATTTGAAGGATGTTCCGGTTGAAGGAATACAGATCGGCACATGGCAGAATGGCGAATTTGTTCCGATTGAAGGCGCTGTAACGGATGCCAACGGAAAAGCGGAACTGTCATTTGACGAAGTGGGCGAATATGTAATTACCGCAAAGGGCACCGTCAAAGACGAAGTACAGGATTGGAGCCAGGGCGGAGCGATCGTCGAAGCAGATTGTCCAACTATGGCGCCTGCAGGAATCGTTAATGTAGAGGATGGAGAAGAGGATGCTTACGTCGCAGCGATGGCGAAAGATAAGCAGGCGGCTATTGACGAACTGGCCAAGGCTGACTTCTCCGATCTCAATGCAGAAGGCCAGCTGAATGCAGCCATGGCAAACATCGCGGCGATTGCTAAAATCAACGCAGCGAAGACTAAGGACGAACTTGCTGCGGCCATCGAAAGCGCGCAGGCAACGATGACAGTCGTTACCACGAAGATCGAAGGATTCTCAGCCAAGAAGGGCAAGAAAAAGGCTACGGTCAAGTGGACCAAGGATGCGAACAATACGTTCGACGGATATGAGGTATACTATAAGAGAGTCGGCAAGAAGGCCGAAACATTCGTAGAGGTTTCGGATCCTGATACTACATCGATCGTAATCAAGAAGCTGACGAAAAAGAAAAAGTATACATTCAAGGTACGCGGATATAAAATGATAGATGACCAACCTGTATACGGACCATGGTCAGCGGCAAAGACGATCAAGATCAAATAAAATATATATTCAGAGATTCAGAGCCGTCTGAAAAACGGCTCTGAATCATGCTGTAATGAGAACCGGAGAAAAACCAACATGGAAACAAAAGCAAAAAAGAAAACATTCAACATCATCATGGTAGCCCTCATAGCAGTGATCGCGGTCTGCGGTATCATGCTGGTAGGACATATCCAGGGCTGGTTCGGCGGCGGCAGCGGCAGCAGCTCAGATATGGTCTGCGAAGAGATCAGCGGCGTTGTCAACGTAGAACGAAGCGGAGTTGGATATTCTCTGGAAAAGGACGTCGCCATTGAAGCCGGCGACATCGTCGAAACCAAGAACGGCTCGGAAGCGATCTTCAATCTGGGTAAAAACAACATCGCCGTAAACGAAAACACGGAGATGGAGATCCCGACATGCGGAGAGGGCAGTCTGGACATCACCCTGAACGAAGGGGAATTCTTCGCGGAAGTGCCGGACGCACCGGATAGCTTCACCATCGATTTCGGTAAAAACAAGGCGATGATCACGGGAACCGTATTCTCCGTCAGCCAGCAAAAGAACAGTTCCACGCTGGATGTATTTGAAGGTACGGTCACCGTTACCGCAGAAGACGGAAGCGAAAATACCGTGAGCGCGGGACAGGAACTGCTCATCGCCCGCAACGCGAAAGACAAGCTGAGTGTGGAAACCAGCGATCTGCAGGCAACATTTCTCAGCGACTACATGATCAATAAACTTCTGGCATGCGATACATCAGACCTTTGCTTCGACGCGGATGCGCTGAACAAAGTCATCACAGCCAGGGAAAAAGAAAAGAAGCAGGCCGCAAAGGCCTTAGAACAGGAAGCGATCGAGATCGCTTCTAACGAAGAAAACGCCGCTTCGGGATCCGGAGATACTTCCGGCGGAAGCAGCGACATTATGACCTGCACCATACAGATTCAGTGCAAGTCGATCTTAAAGAACATGGACAAACTTGCCAGCGGCAAGAACAGATACGTACCGTCAAACGGAGTCATATTATCCACCAGCTCGGTACAGTTCCAAAAGGGCGAAACGGCTTACGACGTAACGAAGCGCGCGTGCTCGGCCACGGGCATACAGATCGAAGCATCATACGTACCGCTCTATGGAAGCTATTATGTAGAAGGAATCAACCATCTGTATGAATTCGACTGCGGAGAGATGTCCGGGTGGCTGTATAAGGTCAACGGATGGGCGCCGAACTACGGATGTTCAGAATATAAGCTTAAGAATGGAGACAGCATAGTATGGACTTACACGTGCACAGGAAGATAATCGCCATCATCACGGCAATGTTCATGCTGGTAACCCTGCAGGTACCGGCAGCTTTTGCGTTGGAAGAAGACGCGCCGGTGGCAGAAGAAACCAAACAGACGGAGCAGACAGAAGCCACCCAGCCGCCTGCAGAGGAAACAGAGCAGACACAGCAGACAGAAGCCGCCCAGCCGCAGAGCGATGAGAGCACGCAGAGTGACAGCGACAAACAGGATGAAGCAAAGACCATCGACGTTAAATTCTCTATTGTGATCGATCAGCAGCCGGCTCCGCTGGAGTGGATCCCGGAATGCAAACTCTCCGTAAAGGAAAAGACCACGGTAGAAACACTCTTAAAGGATACTCTTAAGGAAGTGGAATTTACGTGCAGCATATCGGAAGACGGCAGGCTCATCAGCATCACGTCCTCTCCGGCAGGCGGAAATTACTGCCTTAAGAACGGGGACCTGGGAGAGCACAAAGGCTGGACATACAGAATCAACGACCAAAAGTCTGATAAGCTCATGAGAGATCAGGAGCTCAAGGACGGCGACAAGGTCGTGATCAAGTACACAGAACTTTCCGCAGAAGAACTGGCAGCAGGAGAACCTGCAGAAGAGACGGCGGAAAACACAGAAGAACAGACAGAAGAACCTGCAGAAGAAGCATCCATGAGCGAACTGGCCATGGCGCAGCTGGGAGCGGGTTCAACACCAAAGGAAATCGCTGACGCCTACGGCAACACGAAGGATAAGATGACAGATCTTGCCGACAGCGTGAACTGGGCGGCAGACTCCACGTGGATCGTGCTGGCTCTGGCAAGAGGCGGCAGCCTGACAGAGGAGCAGGCCCAGGCATATCTGAACAGCGTGGCAGCCGAAACAGAAAACAGCGGATCCGCAATGATCAATAAGAATCAGTCCAGCGACAATGCCAAGGCCATCATGGCGCTGACTGCGGCGGGAATCGATCCTACCGACGTCAACGGATATAACCTGCTGGAGCCTCTGGCCAACATCGCTTATGTCAGGGCTCAGGGCGTCAACGGACCGATCTGGGCGTTGCTGGCTTTTGACAGCAAGGGATACGAGATCCCGGCACTGGACGTGGGCGATCCGGATACGGCAGCCAAATTCCAGACCACCAGGGAGAATCTGGTCAGCACCCTCCTGAACTCACGAAAGAGTGACGGCGGCTGGGCATACAGCGGGTCTTCCTCTGATGTGGACATGACCTGCATGGCCATCCAGGCGCTGGCTCCGTACTATAAGAAAGATATGAAGGTCACCATAGGCGGCAAGGAAGTCAGCGTCAAAGCAGCTGTGGATAGCGCATTGGCATGGCTTTCGAAGCAGCAGCACAAGGACGGCTCCTTCTCATCAGTAGGCGTAGTCACGTCCGAGTCCGCCAGTCAGGTGATCGTAGCGCTGACCAGTCTGGGCATCGACCCGGCCAAGGATCCTCGGTTCCTTAAGAACGGCAAAGGCGCCATCGATTCGCTCATGTCGTTCTACGTCAAAGGCGGAGGATTCAAACACGTAGACAGCAATTACAAGTGGAACGCACTGGCGTCATCTCAAGCGTTTTACGCTCTGGTTTCATACTATAGAAGCAAAGACGGCAAGAACAGCCTGTACGATATGACGGACAGCGGCGACGGATATAAGATCGATCCGTCCTATGATCCGCAGGAAGAGGGCGGCACGGATCCTGAGCAGGATCCGGAAGACGTCCCGAAACCGGAAGGCAAGGCCAAGGGTCTGACCAAGTCCGGCGGACTCATCAAGCTCAAAGGAGACCTGACGAAAAAGGCATCCGCCTCTGTGGATCTCATCCAGAAAGTCGTGCAGAGAAACCTGCCGAAGGACGCGAAAAAATATACGAAGGATGACATCAAGGCCATCGGCGATGCGTATAAGGAATACAATAAACTAACACCTGCTGAGAAACTGGCGGTGAGAAAGAATAAATTCTGGAAACCGTACAGCAAGATCATCGCGAAATTGGGCAAAGTCTATCATCTGGACGAGAAGAGCGGCATCGATATGAGAAGCAACGACGACAGCGCGCTGCCGTGGTACATCAAGCTCATCATCAACGAAAAGCAGATGGACCAGGAAGAGACCGAGAAGATCGAAGGTCTGTTAGGCGAGAGCAGCAGCCTGTTTACCATGTACGATGTACATTTCGAAAACAGCCTCACAGGCAAAGAGTGGCATCCAAAGAAGATCGTCAAGGTGGGACTGCCGATTCCGGAAGAAGTCAGCGGAGAGGCGATCGCTGTCCACATCACGGATGAAAACAAGATCGAATTCATAAACGGTGAGGCGGAGGAAGGAATGCTTTTGATCCGCGCGGCGGATTTCTCCGCGTATGGCATCGCCAGCATGACCGGATCCATATCCGATCTGATGAAGACGCAGCAGGACGAAGAGCCGGTCAGCATCCTCCCATGGATCTTGGGAGGGGCGGGAGCCCTGGCGGCGCTTTTGATCCTTCTCATCGCGCGCAGGAAAATGACAGATGAAGAGTGATGTATTCGGGACGTATCATCCGGCAATAACATTTCTGTTTTTTATAGCGGCCATAGTGTTCGGCATGTGCTTCAGCAAGCCGGCATTCCTGGTCGCTTCATGCGTATTATCAGCGGCGTATCTCATCACCATCAAGGGGACGAAGGCCTTCCGGTATATTGCCGTGATGGCCCTCGTATGCGCATTGATCGCGCTGATCAACCCGTTGTTTAATATCTATGGTGAAGATGTGCTGATGACCGTCTTTGGCAGGCCGTATACCATGGAAGCGCTCACCTACGGATTTAAGATCGGCGCCATGTTTGCCACGATACTTCTCTGGTTTGCCGCCTACAACGCGGTCATGACCAGCGACAAATTCCTGTATCTGTTCGGCAGAGCAGCCCCATCCATCACTCTGGTGCTCACCATGATTCTCCGACTCATACCGTTGTTCCAGAAAAAGGCCTTCCAAATCGCGGGAGCCAGGAAATGCGTGGGGCTGGGCGGAACCGCCGGGACCAGGAGCGAACGCATCAACAACGGCATGGCAGTCACCTCGGCGCTGACGAGCTGGGCACTGGAAGGCGGCATCGTCACCGCGGACAGCATGAGCAGCCGCGGATTCGGATGCGGCAGGCGCAGCACGTTTTCGATATACAGATTTGACAGCAGAGACAAACTGCTTATGATAATAATGATAGTACTTGCCGGAGCATCGGTACTCGGAATTTTAGCCGCATACGCGGCGCTTCTGGCTATACCGACACTGCTCAATGTTCTGGAGGAGATCAAATGGCGCAATTTGAGATCAAAGATCTGAATTTCTCATATCCAACAAATGAAGAAAAGAAGGCCCTTGACGGGATCAACCTGTCCATCGAGCAGGGCCAATATATAACCGTCTGCGGCAGGAGCGGCAGCGGCAAGACCACACTGCTCAGGCACCTGAAGTCCGTTCTGACGCCGCACGGCAAGACGTCCGGAGAGATTCTGTTCAACGGGCGTCCGCTGGCGGAAGCGGACCTTAGGACGCAGTCATCACAGATCGGTTTCGTCATGCAAAACCCCGACAGCCAGATCGTCACAGACAAGGTGTGGCACGAACTGGCCTTCGGGCTGGAAAGTCTGGGAGAAGATCAGAAGACCATCCGGACCCGGGTGGCCGAGATGGCCAGCTACTTCGGCATCCAAGGCTGGTTCCACAGAGATGTAAAGGATCTGTCCGGAGGGCAGAAGCAGCTTTTGAATCTGGCCTCCATCATGGCCATGCAGCCGTCGGTGCTGATACTGGACGAGCCTACAAGCCAGCTGGACCCCATCGCGGCGGCGGATTTTCTCAACACGGTGAGAAAAATCAATCTGGAGCTGGGGACGACCATCATCATCACCGAGCACAGGCTGGAAGACATATTCCACGCGTCTGACCGGGTGGTGATCATGGACAAAGGCAGGATCGTCGCAGACGACGCACCGAAAAAGGTGGGCGCGCTTCTGAAGAGGGAAGACAGCCCGATGTTCGCGGCTATGCCGTCACCGGTGCAGATCTATTACGGCGCGTGCGGCGATGAAGCGGCAGCGGGAGAATGCCCGCTGACGGTCCGGGAGGGCAGGAGCTGGCTGAGCCGGGAATTTCCTGATGGCAAGCCGGAGATCTGCGAAATCCATGAAGCGGAAGAGCTGAGCGAAGTCACGGATCCGGCAATTTACCTCAAGGAGATCTGGTTCCGCTACGAAAAGGACGCGCCGGACGTATTAAAAGGCGTGAGCCTGGCGGTTCCGGCAGGAGAGTTG
The DNA here is from genome assembly GCA_030530285.1 of Bacillota bacterium. Lineage (GTDB taxonomy): Bacteria > Bacillota > Clostridia > Peptostreptococcales > Anaerovoracaceae > Lentihominibacter. The sequence continues at coordinate 7,341 of JAUMVD010000008.1, forward strand.
TCAGCCATCGTCGGCGGCAACGGCACGGGCAAATCCACCACGCTGAAATCCATCTGCAATATCTGCAGACCTTACCGCGGGCAGGTGTATATCAACGGACAGAAAATAGATAAGTATAAAGGAAAAGAACTCTTTAGAAACAATCTGGCGATGCTCCCGCAGGATCCGCAGAACCTGTTCGTAAAAAAGAAAGTGCGGGAAGAACTGGAGGAAATGGTTAAGGGCGAAGGCGCTTCAGATAAGATCCGTGAGATCGCGGCGCTTTGCGAGATCGAGGAGCTGATGGACAGCCACCCGTACGACCTTTCCGGTGGTGAACAGCAGAGAGCGGCTCTGGCGAAGGTGCTGCTGACAGATCCGAAGGTTTTGCTGCTGGATGAGCCGACAAAGGGCATGGACAATTTCTTCAAGCTGAAGTTCGCGAAGATCCTGGCAGATCTTAAAGCCCGGGGCATAACGATCCTGATGGTTTCCCACGATGTGGAATTCTGCGCCAGGTACGCCGACCGGGTCAGCATGTTCTTTGACGGGGGAATCATTACCACGAACACACCGAGAAGATTTTTCTCACAGAACAGTTTCTATACCACCGCGGCCAACAGAATGAGCCGCCATCTGTTCGACAACGCTATCACTAACGAAGACGTTATAAGCCTTTGCAAAGAAAATGGAAAATAATCAAGGAAGAAATAAAACAAGTAAAAAGACGATCCTGTTTCAGGCGCTGGTGATCGTGATTCTGATCCCGGCCGCGCTGCTTTTGTCCTGGAAGTTCGGCGACAGGCAGTATTATCTGTTCAGTGTCATCGTGATGATCCTGATCATGCTGCCGTTCTTCATCCGGTTCGAACGCAGGAAACCGACATCCAGAGAGCTGGTGACGCTGGCCGTCATGAGCGCGCTGGCGGCGGCCTCCAGAGCGGCCTTCGTCATGGTGCCGCACTTTACGCCAATGACGGGGATCATCATGATCACGGGTCTCGCGCTGGGCGCGGAAGCGGGATTCATCACGGGCTCCTTGGGCGCCTTTGTGAGCAATTTCGTTTTCGGTCAGGGACCGTGGACACCGTGGCAGATGTTCGCATACGGCCTTGCCGGTTTTATCTTCGGGATCCTCGGCAGAAAGGGACTGATCAATAGCGAGAAGAGACTCCCTGCTTCCATCATCGGCGGGCTGATGGTGCTCTGCATTATCGGGCCTTTGCTGGATACCGCCACTCTGTTCCTGATTTCGGCCGGCGTGCAGCACACTTCCGTGGGAGCCGTGTATCTGGCCGGCGTTCCTGTAAACGCGATCCACGGGCTGTCGACGTTTATCACCATATTCGTTCTCGGCAAGCCGATCTGCGAGAAACTGGAGAGAATCAGGATCAAGTACGGCATGATGAGGGAGACAGATGAAATTTGACAGCTATCATCCGGTCATTAACTTCATATATTTTACCGCGGCGATAGCATTTACCATCGCGTTTCATCATCCGGTGTTTCTGGCGATTTCCTATGCCGCGGCTTTTGCGTATTCCGTCAAACTGGGAGGCGTCAAAGCGCTGATATTCAATTTGTGTCTGGTGCCGTTCATGGTCATCTACGCGCTGTGGTATTCCTATTACAACCACTTCGGCGTGACGGTTTTAGGACAGAACTTCGCGGGCAATGACATGACGCTGGAGTCGCTGGTGTTCGGCGTCGTGATCAGCGTAACCGCCGCTGCCGTGATCATGTGGATGTCCTGCGTATTCCGCGTCATCTCTTCGGACAAGGTGGTGTATCTCTTCGGGCGGATCTCGCCGAAGCTGTCGCTGTTTCTGTCCATACTCTTAAGGAGTGTGCCGCGGATCAAGGAGACCGCGCGCAGGGTCAGCATCGCGCAGCGGGGCATCGGCAGGAAAGGGCCTCTCAGGATTCTTTCGATTATGATGACCTGGACGCTGGAGAGCTTTGCCTCGTCGTCGGAATCGATGAAGAGCAGGGGCTACTCCCTCAGAGGCAGGACGGCCTTCAGCATTTACCGGTTCGATAACAGGGACAGGTCCTTTGTCGTTATGATCTTCCTGTGTCTGACGCTGATTCTGATGGCCATCATGTTCGATCAGACCAACATACATTACGATCCGGAAATCATCATGAACCGCGTGACACCGGTATCATACATATTTTATGCGGCGTATGCGGCGCTTTTGCTGCTCCCGATGGGACTGCAGATCGCCGGAGAGTTACGCTTCAAAAGCAATCTCGGGAAAGGGGAACAATGGACAGAAACATTCGAAGCAGAATAGCCATCGCCACCTGCTGCGGGACATGGCAGCAGATCGCAGAGGAGTACAACGTAGCCATAGAACTGGATCACTACTGCCAGGCGGAGAATATGGACGGCGAAAAGGGCGTCAAGGTCGAGAAGGTCATCCGCAAAAGCCTGGAAACATACGACGCGATGATTCTGCACGCACCGTTCAACGAACTGTTTCCGGCAGCCATCGATCCAAAGGCCAGACAGCTGGCCATGGACAGATTCCAGCAGGCGGCAAAGCTCGCCATGGGATACGGGATCAAGAAAATGGTCGTTCACTCTGGATACGTTCCGTTCGTATATTTCAAAGAGTGGCAGGTGCCCAGATCCATAGAGTTCTGGACGGAATTCATGGATGACAAGCCGGCGGATTTCGAGATCGCCATCGAAAACGTGCTGGACGATGAGCCCTACATGCTGGCGGATATCGCGAAAGGAGCGGCAGATCCCAGAATTGGCGTCTGTTATGACTGCGGCCACGCCAACATCGTGGGGAATGTATCGCAGGACGAGTGGTTAGAGACGCTGGCGCCGTACCTGAAGCATTTGCACATCCATAACAACGATGGTACGATGGACTATCACAGGGGCTTTACGGAAGGAACACTGGACATTGAGAGACTGCTGGATGGCGTCATTGAGAAATGCGCGCCGGATACCACGGTGACGGCAGAACTGCTGGCCGGCAAGGAGTCATTCCAGTGGCTGGCGGAGAAAGGGTACCTATAATAATTACGCAAGCAAAGGCTGCGGCATGAAGGAATTCGTGCAGCAGCCTTTTTTCGTGCGGCGAGGGGAGGGGCAGCGCCCTGGCAGTGTCCTCGCCGCTGACAATCACAACGGCTTACTCACGGAGAATAGAACTTCACCGAAACTCGGGATTTCATCCCTCAAACAGTCGGTGAAGTTTTTCTATTCTCCGGGTTCGTCGCGCCGGTGATTGATACAGCGCCTGCGGAATCCGCCGGGGCGCAGCCCCTCCACTCGCTGCGAAAAAGACCTGTGCCGTCATCTATATTTAAACATATCGTGTATTAAACCATTAGATCTCGTGGAATGTTCTACATAAAAGAAGCATTTGTACTTATTTATGTGTTTATGGATTTATATGAAATGGTCAGCTTATGTGGATTGGTCAGCCGAAGGAAGGCGGCGGGCGGGACAGTGCCCTCGCAAATCCGCAGGAGCGGCAATGATCACAGACGAAGCGAACATAGAGAATAGTGCAACTCCGCCGACTGTTTGAGGGGCGAAGCCCCGAGTTTCGGCGGAGTTCTATTCTCTGTGAGCAAGGCGCCTGTGATCATCAGCGACGAGGACAATGCGAGGACAATGCCCCGCCCACCGGCCGCTTCCCTTCAGCATGACAAAAGGACTGCATACCTAAGCAGTCCTCTTTTTTATCTAAAAAACCAGAACGTGTGACGCTTTTTATGACGGTTTCAACGCTAAACTAACACCACAAAGAGAAAACAACGCATAAGCTTCAAGATAAAGACAGGAGAGAGAAAAATGACTAAGAGAACAAAGAGAATCGCACTGATAGCAATAACACTGATGATGGGAATCGCATTTTTCTCAATCCCGGCAGCAGCAGACGCGGCCAGCAAGCCAGCGAAAGCGACGATCAAAACTTGCCAGGCAGAAGGAAGCGATACCGTAAAGGTAACCTGGAAAAAGGTTAAGAAGTCCGCAGGATACGAACTGGTAGTAAGCGACGGCGAAACTTACGACCTCAACGCCAAGACCCTTTCAACGAAGGTAACCGGACTGGAAAGCGAAACGACTTACACCTTCAAGGTAAGAGCATACAAGAACGGCAAGCAGGACAAGCGCGTATACGGCCAGTTCTCAAAGGCAAAGAAAGCAACGACCGGCATCAAGGTCGACAGAGAAAACCTGGCACCGATGCTCATCAATCAGATGATCGGCCAGAACCAGAAGTCAAATTACGCAGCAGGCGGATTCACCTGGGATACAGAAAGAAAGACAAAGAGCTGGACTTACTACAACGGACTGATGATGCAGGCTTTCATCAACGCAGGTGAGACCGGATACGCAGAAGACTTCTACGATGACAACATCAACGAAGACGGCACCATCAGAAATTACCGTGACGGTGAGCTCGACTCCATCGCACCATCCAGAGGACTCTTCTACCTGCTGGATTCAGAAAACGCTGACAAGTACATGGACGCAATCCAGTTCACATTCTCAAAGCTGGAAGAACAGCGCGAAGTAGCTGACTGCGGCGGAAACGTAAACCACAAGCAGAACGCAGACGGAACAGCAGTCGCACACTGGGCAGCACACCCAGTAGCACTGGACGGACTGTACATGAGCCTTCCGTTCCTCATGGAATGCGCAAACGCCATCGAAGCAGGACAGATCACTCTCTACTACGCTGACGGAACAGAAGTTATGGCAGACGAACTGTATGACACAGTTTACTCCAGAATGACTTGGATCTATGACAACCTCAACGCAGGCGACCTCCTGATGCACGGTTACAACCCTGCAAGCGGCAAGACAAACGGCCTTTGCTGGTCCAGAGGCGCAGGATGGTACTGCATGTGCCTGGTAGACGTGATCGAGATGATGCCGGTAAGCGAATATGAAGCGGACCTCACAAGCATCCTCGGAAACGTTATGGTTGGTCTCATGAACTACCAGGACGAATCAGGACTCTGGTACAACGTTCCGAACTACGGCGATGAACTGGCAGGAAACAAGCTGGAAGTAAGCGGCAGCGCGATGTTCGCATACACGATGCTCAAGGCATACAACAGAGGAATCTTAACAGAAAGCTTCTTCGCAGAATCAGCCCTCAAGGCTCTCGACGGAATCGCGGAAATCACAACAGTAGATAATGGTGACTGCTCTGTAGGAAACATCTACAAGGCATCCTCCGTAGTCGTCAACGCTGCAGACTACTGCACAGGCCAGTACGTAGCAAACGAAGCAAAAGGCATCGGCCCGGTCATCATGGCACTGCTGGAAGCATAAATAATTAGGAATACAAAAAGAGATTAGAATGAACCGCTACTCGTCAAGTAGACAGTCGAAATAAAAGAAATAATTTCTCTCCAGCTCCAATCGGAGCTGGAGTTTTTACGCGGCCATAGGGTACTGCGCGTGTTTCTCCATTGGAGTGAGCACTCCCGGTTTGCGTTGGCAGCGTTTGTTGTAGTATAAGAACGCCGAGGGCAAAACCGAGATCCTTATTAACTCTGAGTCTCCACAGGCTCATCAGACTGTAATCGGTCATGAAACAGGTCATTTGATTAAATTCGCCAACGAAAAGGAGTTTGTAAAACTCGGCAGAAGACTTACCGAGTACGCAAAGAAAAAAGGATAACTCGCTCCTATATTTGACCAGTTAAAGCGTTCCTATCCTACGGCTTCAAAGAAAGAACTGTATGAAGAACTCTACTGTGAATTACTCGGAAGATATGTCTACGGCAAGCATTGGAAATCAATCCAAACTAACCAAGTTCTCTAAAGAAAAGATCACCGCAAAGTCCATCACAGACACTAACGGCAATGTAACAAAAGAAGCAGACAGGGCATACGGTGAAGCGGTCATGTCCGGCGATGTAGCGCGTAAAACTACTATGCGCGGGCTGTGCTGACTGACAATTATTTCCAAACGTTGCAGTATCCGGACAGACTATCCTAAAACTGCAAAACGGCCGCTTAGAACGGCCAAAATGTGTCCAATATTTAAGAAGTTTTGTAGTAATTTAGCATTCAAAAAATAAACTGCAAAATTTGACTGATTATTTTGTAGTTTTACGGAAAAATGCTCGAATACTACAAAAACCGTGCCTATACGAGCAAAACATGCACATCACATGCACCCTACACGTGACAGATATGCCACAGACATGCTCCAAGTAGGCGCCCGTTATGATTCCAAAGACAATTACTCCACAGTAGAGGACGGTGACGGATTAGAAACAGATCACTTGAGTTTTTCGAGCCGAGCGTTATGGCTCTCACTGATCACTTGATAGAAATACGTAACTTTGTTAGCGACCTTGCTGTCCCAGGCAGGGTCTGCTGCATATGTGCGGTTCACATCGTCGATGGTGGTGCCTTTGTAATGAGCGCCGCCGGGAGTCAGATAATACTTGGCGAGGGCGCGGCCGACGGTATCCAGACACTCTTCCTTAGAGGAGAATCCGCTGTAGCCGTAACCGCAGATATTATTGGGATGGAACTGGCTCGTTCCGTATGCGCTCTCGTGTGAGGCGATGCCCAAAAGGAACAGACAGTTCAGATTATAGTCCTGCTCCATTTGATAGAGCTTTTCTTCCAGGCCCACCAGGCCGCTCTTCGTAACGAGTTTGAGATCTTCAACGGTCACCCCGCTGGGTTTGCTCATATCCATACTGCAGACCTCGGAGTATGAATAGGCGGGGATCGTCTCATTGGCGCATATCTTATATACGGTCTTTGTTCTGAGCATATCTCCCGCCGGCACCGGCAGCGTTTTGGCAGCGGCCTGTTTGGCCTCCTTCACATCAGCGGAAGAGGCTTTGGCATTGAGTTTATAGGAACCTAAAGCGAGTCCCGCAAAGAGCAGGACCACTGAAAAAACGATGGATAAAGCTGCCAGTAAAAAGGCTTTGTTTCGGAATAAATTCATGTGATTACTTTAACTTCTCAAGCTGACTGTTGTGGTTAGGACTGATGACGGAATAGTATCGGGTGACGTTTCGGCAGACCTTTTCGTCCCATGTGGAGCTGGCTGCGTATCGCCGGTTCACATCGGTGATGCGCGTACCGCTGTAAAGCCCGCCTCCCGGCGTGAGGTAACTGTTTGCCAGGGCTCTGGAGACGACATCGATGCCCTCCGCCTTAGAAGAGAAACCGCTGCTTCCGTAACCGAACATGTTGTTGGGCCTGAAGCAGATGGTTCCGTTGGCGCTTTCCAGAGAAGCGATGCCCATCACGAACAGGCAGTTGACGCCGTAGTCGTGTTCCGCTTTCACAAAGGCTTCCTCAAGACCCACCAGATTCCCGCTGGTGACCAGCTTCAGATCATCCACGGTCACGCCGCTTGGCTGGCTCATATCCATGCTCCAGACCTGACTGTAGGAGTAGGCGGGGATGGATTCTTTCTCATAGACGTAATCGGCTGTCTGCTTGCGAAGGGCGTTTGCCAGATCCACTTCTTTGGCCTGGTCCGAAACGCTGGCCGCGGTCTTATCTGCCGCTTCCTCAGAGTAGGATCTGAGCTTGGCGCTTCCCGCGCCGATAGAGATGGCAAGCAGCGCCGCTGACAACACCAGAGCTATGACGACCAGAATAACGGTCTTTTTTGTATTGCCTCTGTTCGCATCCTGCATAATAATACTACTTCCCTTGAAAAAACACATAGTTTTCTATATTATAAATACAGCGGCAAAAAAACTCAACCTCAAGTGAAAGGACAGGGAATGTCAGGATTTTTCCACGCGATATTATCGATCATAGTGGCGGTGTTTATACACGGCGGTGTATCGGGCGTTGTCGACGTCGCTCCCCAGGAAGCGGTGGATGATTTCATGGCCGGCCTCACCAGCGGAGACAAGCAGGCCATGGAACAGTATATGGACAACGAATACGTCAACTTCCTCGTGAACACGGAGGGAGACGAGAAAGTCCTCGCGCGCATGAATGACGCGCTGTTCGAGAATCTGGAATACACCATCAACGATACAGCCGAAAAGGGCAACGTCGCGGTGGTGGAGGTTGAGCTTAAGACGAATGATTTCAGTGATGTCATGAAGAAATACGACAAGGATTCGTATGAATTCGTGATGGACCATCTGTACGACGATAAGGTGACGGATAAGAAAAAGCTCAATGCCGAGTGCCTGAACATCTACGTCGAAGAGATAGAAAAGGACGCGGGCAAGGACGCATCCATAGAAAAAGAAATCTACATCCCTATGGTGGGAGACGGATATGGCGGTTGGAAGATTCTGCTGGACGACAAGCTCATGAAGAGCTTCCTGGGAGAGCTGGCCATGCCGGAGTAAATAGCGATAACTAAACGAGGTGGATTTTGATCAGCAATAAGACAATTAAAAATCCGGAGCTCAGTTTCAGAGACAAGATCCTGTATGGAGCCTCCGGTTTTGGCGACGCGGTGACTTACGCGCTCATTTCAACCTTTTTACTATTCTATATGACCACCGTCGCGGACATTCAGCCCGCGCTGGCAGGTTCTATCGTTGCCTTTGGCAGCATATGGGACGCGGTCACGTGCCCCGTGTTCGGATACCTTTCTGACAATTGTCACAGCAGCATGGGAAGGCGCCGGCCTTTCCTGCTCATCGGCAGTATTCCTCTGGCTGCGTGCACCATGCTTCTGTTCACTGCGGTAGGCGCCACCATGACGTTTAAAGTCATCTACTATGTGATCATCATCATGATCTACTGGTCGGCGTTCTCCTGTTTCTTCGTGCCTTACATGGCCTTTGGCGCGGAACTCACGCATGACTACGATGAGAGAACGATCCTCAGATCCTACACCTCCATCGCCAACAACCTGGGAGGCGTGGTCGGCGGCGTGTGCCCGACACTGATGGTGGACATATTCTGCGACATGGGATCGGCCAAAACCACATCCTGGCAGATCACGGCCCTCATCATCGGCGTTTTGTGCTGCGCGTCCATACTGCTATGTTTCTTTGGCTTCAAAGACCGGGACATTCCGCAGCCGCGAAAGCAGGACGGAGAAGACGGCAAATTCAGCATCCGGGAAATGGCGCGGGACTACATGGAGGTGCTGAAGATAAAGCCTTTGCAGATGCTCATGTGCGCCAGCATCATCGCCCTCATCGGCATCACCATGTTCAACGCGGACAGGCTGTACTTCCTAACCTATAACATGGGATTTAACGGCGCGCAGATATCGCTGATTTTGTTTATCGGAAGCTGCTGCGGCTTTCTGATTCCGTTCTTTCTGAACATGATGACCAAGTGGTTCGACAAGCGGCATTCCTTCATGATCGTCATCGGCGGCAGCGCCCTCATCGTCGCATCCTTCCGTTTTATCGGCGTCAGCGGTTGGGTGAGCCTGATCATACTGATGGCGTTTTACTCGCTTTACAATACCGGCTACTGGCAGCTGATGCCGACGCTGCTTTACGACGTGGGCGAGTACGATGAATATCATAACGGCAAGAACCGCATCGGCTCCATCATGTCCCTGCAGTCGCTGGCGGAAGCCGTGGCGGAGGCGATCTCCATACAGCTTCTGGGGGTCATACTGCAGCTGACGGGATTCGTCGGTGAAGCGGCAGAGCAGACGGATTTTACCATGGGATGGATCTCAAACTGCCTCATGATCATACCGTCAGCGTTTCTGATCATATCCTGCATCTTTATCTATAAGTATCCGATCACCAGAGAAGTGTTTAACGATATACAGCAAAAGCTCCGCAGCCAAAAAAGGTAAATTTCCCCTTGCAATCTCCGGTGCTTGATGTATAATATATGAGCACGATTCTGCGCGTGCGGCTTATTGACATGAGGTCATAAGCTCCTTGCGATGGCAGGGGCCATCGCCATTTAGTCCATAGGGAGGTGAAAAGAATGACGAATTACGAAGTAATGTCCATCCTCGACCCTGCATTAGAAGACGAGAAAAAAGATGCTACTGTTGAAACAGTAAAGGGCATCATCGCTGCTGAAGGCGAAGTCGGCAATGTAGACGTATGGGGACTGAGAAAACTCGCATATCCGATCCAGAAGAAATCTGAAGGATATTACGTTGTTATCGAGTTCAAGGCTGAACCTACTTTACCAAAGGAACTCGACAGAAGGCTCAAGATCTCAGACAACGTTATGAGACACCTGATCGTTAACAAGGATGAAAAATAGAAACGGGGTGCAATATGAATAGTGTTGTTTTAGTTGGGAACCTTACGAGAGATCCGGAACTTAGGTATTCTACCGGAGCGAACCAGACGGCGATATGCAGATTCGGCATCGCGGTCAATGACGGATACGGCGATAAGCAGGAAACGAATTTCATCAATATCGTAGTATTCGGCAAACAGGCGGAGAATTGCGACAGATTTCTGGCAAAGGGCCGCAAGGTCGCCATCAACGGCAGAATACAGACAGGCAGCTACGAAAAGGACGGCCGCAAGGTCTACACGACAGACGTAGTTGCAAGTAGAGTAGAATTTTTAGGTGGGGCAGGTCAATCAGGAAGTACCGGAGGCAACTCCGGCTTCGGCGGAGGCCCAGACTTCGGCGGCAGTTCAGACTTTGGCGGCCAGCAATCAGGCGGTCAGCAGTCAGGCGGCGAAGAACCAGGACTCCCGGGAGGATTCACTTCACTGCAGGATGACGATATCCCATTCTAGAGGAAGGAGAACAAGCCATGGCATATGATAACAGAAGACGCGGCGGTGGCATGAGAAGAAAGAAAGTCTGCCAGTTCTGCGCTGATAAGTCCAAGGAAATAGATTACAAGGATGTAGAAACACTGAAGAAGTATGTTACCGAGAGAGGTAAGATTCTTCCTAAGAGAATCACAGGAACTTGTGCTATTCACCAGAGAGAAGTCACTAAGGCCATCAAGAGAGCAAGAATCGTTGCTCTGCTGCCATACACAGCTGACTAATATAAGGACGGACAAGGACAAAGGCTATAGGGTATTTAACGACAAAACGTAAATACCCTCTTTTTTTAACCGGTGGTCATTAATGCCTTAACGGGGTAAAGTGCAATGCTGAGCGATTATGAGCTATACGGCAGATTTCTCGCCGGAGATACAACTTCATATGATGAACTCATGATACGCTATGGGGATCACCTGGTATATTATATCAATGGGTATATCCATGACTGGCAAAGCGCTGAAGACCTGATGATCGAAGCTTTTGCCAGAATTATGGTAAAGAAACCGAAATTAAGAACGGGGCATTTCAAGGCATATCTGTTTAAGACTGCGCGAAATCTGACGATAAGGCATCACGAGAAGAAATGCCGCGTACAGGATTTCAGTCTGGAGAATATGATAGGAGAGATTCCTGACGATATATTAACAGAAGATGCTCTGCAGGAGAGAGAAAAGGAGCAGATACTGCACATGTGTCTGGAGAAAACCGATCCACAGCTTAGGGAAGCCATCTGGCTGATTTATTTCGAAAACATGAGCTACAAAGACGCAGCGGCAGTCATGGGTGTAAACGTCAAAAAAGTGGATCACCTATTGGAAAGGGGCAAGAAAAAGCTTCGCGAAGAACTGACCAAAGAGGGAGTAATCAATGCTTACTAATGAAGAACGCATTGCGGCCATGCACAGCCGGGCGGAACAACTGGAGAAAGAAAAACAACAGAAATTTGCGCGCCGCATGCAGGTATCCTCTGTAGCTGCGGGGTTTGTGCTTGTGATTTTGCTTGCAGCGTTTCTTTCCGATGTCACGGGAAGACTGGATACAGACGGCATGAACGGCAACATGAACGCAAGCATCCTTTCGGATACTGCTGCGGGTACCGTCGTAATCGCAATTATCGCGTTTATGCTGGGGATAGCGGTAACGGTATTCTGTTATAAAATCAAGCGAAAATAGAAGCCTGAAGTGAAGAGGTCCAGCCATGATCGAGAGCATAGACAATACGATACAGATACTTACCGCTGGGATCGGACTGGCAATATCGCTTGTCCGAACAGTCAAGACCGAGAAAAGCGAATGGCTTTTGCTGTCCTTGTCATTCAGCGGCTTTTTTCTCGGGGATTTTTACTATCAGGCCTTTCTGATTTTTTATGATGATACGCCACAGTTTTCGGACATCCCGTATTACAGCTGGGCGGCGGCGTATCTATTTTTATTTATGATCCTTCTTCGGATCCGAAACAACAATAGAAACGCTCAAGTCAGCCGGATCGTATGGCTGGTGCCTGTCTTTGTGGCTGCGAACTTCGTCATTTACGTGATGCATGGAGATATCATATGGTCCATCATTGATTCTGCCTTCATGTGCGGGCTCATGTGGTGCGCGCTGAGCGGACTGCTGGATCCAGATGAGCAAAAGCAGCGAAAAGGGTTTTATGCTGCCGTTCTGGCAGTCGGCATAATCGAGCACGGGCTTTGGACCACATCCTGTTTCTGGCTTGGTGACTCGATCATAAATCCGTATTTCTGGTTTGATTTCCTGCTTTCAATGGTCTTTCTGGTATTAATTCCTACCCTCAGAAAGGCGGTGGAAGAATGAATTATATAGAAAACATATATATTTGTCTGATGGCACCGCTGCTCATATCCCTCGTTTGTGTGCGCGGGCGGGGCAGGTTTCTGGTTCTGTTCCTGCTTGGAGGGATGACAGTCTGCCTCCTGTCTTCGTATATAAGCACCTTTATCTCGTCGGTCAAAGGGGCAGATATTTTGGCGGCTTCTATGGAAATATCGCCAATGGTAGAGGAAGTCATGAAGTTTCTCCCAATTGCCTTTTATATCATCGTGTTTGAACCGGAAAGAGAGAATGTCATTGACGGCATCCTCACTACTGCCATCGGATTTGCCACATTTGAAAACGTCTGTTACCTGACCCAAAACGGGGCTTCCGAAATGCTGCACCTGATCATTCGGGGATTCGGTACCGGAGCGATGCATATCGTCTGTGCGGCGATCATGGCTCTGGGGCTGCGCGCGCTTTGGAACAGAGGGATCGTCCTCCCTGCCGGGATGATCGGGCTGATAGCCGTGGACGCAACATTTCATGGGATCTATAACATTCTGGTCTCACAGACAGGTGGTGTCGTTATCGCCGGATATCTGATACCGATCATAACGGCTGTGATACTGGCGGTAGCAAACAGGAAGTACCTGATGGGTCATTAATGAGTTAAAGTGATAAATAAATAATATTTTTTCGTGTAAAACCGGGGAATTCCCGGTTTTTTTGTATCTATTATTGTAGGGGCATCTTCGTCCCCATTGGTTTTTTCGAAAGAGAGTTGGTGGTCTGATGAGAACAGCAGAGGAACGAATAGCGGTTCTCCACAAAAGAACCAAAGAACTCAAGAGGGAACGGGATAGGATCGTGACGAACATCTGGGGGAGTTTCGCGATTATATTATTTTTCGCTTTGATCGGGGCAAATCTTAAGCTCGGAGAACGGCAACACTCCATTATGGGCGAACAATTTGCCGGATCGTCATTGATAAGCGAAAACGCAGGCGGGCAAGTACTCATTGCCGTGATATCGTTCATGGCCGGTGTGATTATAACGGCCATGATCATAAGAACACGCGGCAAAGGGCAGGGAAGGTAGCTTCGTTTCAGCCTGCAAGAAAATGGTTTTAGTGATTTATGTGAAAGGAGAAAGCTGATGTTTGGCAGACAAGCAGGAAAGCAGGTGTTATTAAAACGGATGCTTGTCATAATGACAAGCCTTGTTTTGGTGACATCCATGAGTGTCGTTTTGCCGGCCTGGAAAGCAAGCGCTGCAGAAAAAGACCAGTACGGATTTGACATTTCGACACCAGCTGATTTTGATGCTAATGACGGCCAAAACCCATACGGAGAGGGTAAACAGCCAATCGGCATCAAACACGAAACGTTCATTGCATGGCAGGAGGGCGGCGGTTACCAGGCCTCGGTCTATAATTTCAACAACAGAAGTGGTGTTGAAGACGCCAAGGCCCCGCATGGTGACACCAAAATAAGGAATATTACAGGATCCCATTCCGGTAGGTTCACCAATGCCGTTGCATATGACGCGAAAGACTCCGGAAAGAAGAACTACACCGCAGAGGTTGAGGTGCATCGGGATGGTAATAAAGCGTATATCAACATTTTAAAGCGCAATGCGGAGACAGGCGGAGACAAGAAGCTTGTATCCTTTTACGTAGGCGAAGGTGATAACGCCACCTGGTTTGACGGCATTGAGCAATGGGCATATAAGGCCTACTTCCAGATCACTGCCGGTGACTTTGACGGAGATGGTGATGATGAACTCGCCGTATTTATTCCTGACAGAGATGGAACATACATCGCCATTTTGAACGGTAGGGATCTGAGTACGATCAGAACGATTTCACTGGAAGATCAGGTCGGCTCACTGGCATGGAAACTGGCTACGAAATACGATGCCACCAATAAAAGAATGGCCAATGCAATGGTCCAGTGTAATCTGGACGCGGCTGACCTTGACAGAGATGGCATGGACGATCTGGTGGTCGCAACATTCTTCGGAGACATCAAGGAAGACAGAGACAGTGCAAACTTCTCTGGCAGAGCGACAAAAATAGGCGTTTACAACCATGCGAGAAGCGGTTATCCTTCGAAGATGTGGTATCTGGAAACACCGAAAATGGACGACCCTGAAAAGGACGACAGTCAGAATAAATTCAACATGAGAGCATGCGACATTTCGTGCGGAGACATTGACTATGATGGATTCCCGGAGATCGTCGCTGCAGGTTTCTATACCTACTCGAGTATAGGCGACAATCCTGGTGACCGGGATAGAGTCAGAGATGAAAACTTCCTGACAGCAACTATCAAATATACGCCTGGAGAAAATGGCGGATTCGATTCAGAACCAACATATCAGTTCCTGGCTTTTGACCCGTTCACTGAGGACGGCGTTGGCACATATACGGACAGAGATGACCAGCACGGACCTCCGGCACTTTGCTGTGTTGCCATGAACGGAAGAAATGCCAAGGAGAGCATCTTCCTCAACGGAACATTCTATGATCACGACGGAACCAAGTTCAAGGCCGTCAAAACGGCCGATGTGGCCAGCGAGTCGGATAATGCTATCGGAAGCACGTCCTTGTCGAACACATGGTTCGATGAGGCTGTTGCCGGCAACTTCGATTCAAATGAACTGGGCGTTGAGCAGGTCCTGTGGACGGCCGGATATAAGCAGGACAGCGTAGAAAAATATTATTATCGTGTTTACTATGCAGGATATACGGCAGAAGAAAAGAACGGCATGGTAACGGTAGCAACGGATGAAGAGAACGGCGGATATATCTTCCTGCAGTCAGGCGCCAAAAACGGCGGATCGCGTGACGGCAAAACATTCGTTGACTGGACAGCAAAGAGCGACGGACCATCCATTGCCATTGCGGCAGTAGATGCGGATAACGATACGGATATCTTTGAGTTCCAGAGCAAAGAGTACACTTACGCTAACCCTGAGGTCATGGCACTCCTGCAGGCAGCGCCGTACTTCGGCGATCTGGACGAGGCAGGTTACGGCTATGGCGATAACTGCTCGACTTCGATAGGAAAGTCCTACGAAGAGGGACACAGCACGAGCCAGACGTCCTCCGTATCTGCAGGCGTTGTCGTCAGTGCGGATCTGACCCTGAGCTGTTTCAAGGTCTCTGCAGAGGCCAGCTTCACCCACGAATGGGAGTGGGAGTATGAAGAGGAGACACACCAGTCTTGGACATGGGAAGTAGAGAATACAGGTAAAACGAATAAGGTTGTTCTGACCAGAACCCCATTAGTCATGTACTATTACGATGTATATTCGCCGGCCAAAGGCGGCGGAGTCGAGAAACACAACATGGCGCTGGGCATTCCTAGAGAACCGGCCATGATGGTCATGAACGTAGATAAATATAATGAAATGGCCAAAACGGATCCGACCAAAACAGCTGATGACCTGATCACTACAGGATCATCCGGCGTTGAGCGCTGTGTTCCGGGCCAGCCGGATTCCTATCCGAAATCCAATATAGGATTGAAGAATTGTGTAACCTCGAATAAAGCGCCTTGGAGAGTGGAAAATGATGGTTCATATACCACAGCACAGGCCTTTGAAGAAGGAAACGGCACGTCTGATACACAGACATACTCAAACAACCTTGAAGGAACGCTCAAGTACGGATTCAGCGTAGAAGGCGCCGGCAACGGATTTGAAATGCTCTGGGGCGGCAGCGTCGGCGGCGGCTGGGGCGGTGGTGAAACCACGACCAAGATGGAATCTGTAACGAAGAGCGGATCTGTAGCTTCGCCTCCGGCAGTGGAAGGCATGAGTTACGGGTTCACATGGCAGCTGGCGACCTGGTCAGACGCCATCGGAGCAGACAAGTCGCAGAACATACCGGTCGTGGGATATATCGTCACCGATATCGACGAACCACTCAGCATACCTAGAAATGTTTCGATCGAATCCGTTACTAAGGATACTATCGTAGTAGATTGGGAACAGGGATATAAGAGACCGACAGGTTATGAAGTGTATCAGTACATAGAGGATCCTGTTACGGGACCTGAATACATATTCCTGGGCAGCACTGACGCAGACACGACTAAGTTCACTGCCGACAAGCTTGCTCCTGAAACAGAGTATCAGTTCTCGATCAGAGCATACAAGCACGATGGAAGCAGGATGGAATACTCAATGTACACCAATCCTGTGGCAGCGACTACACAGGGCGATTCCGAGATGCCGATCATAACATCCCAGCCTGAGGATCAGTATGTTCTGACCGGTGAAACAGCGACATTCTCAGTAACTGCGAAACCGAGTGAGAACGCATCGGAAATCACATATATGTGGCAAAAGAAGGATCCGGCAACCAATAAATGGGTCAACGGAGTCAGGACGCCTACATTGACTCTGGAGAACGTAACCAATGATATGGACGGTTATCAGTACAGAGTCGTTGTCGGCGAATTGCTGAAGGGCTCAAGCCAGAAGGTCAATATATACAGTAATGTGGCAACACTTCACGTTGGCAGATCGACAACGGAAACGGCAGCCACGGCTATCAATACTGACAGCAGGGATCCGAACGAATTCCAGGGACAGAACCGTGGCTGGGCAGGCAAGTCCGAGATCCAGACAGTTCAGGACGGCACCAAAGAGATCGATCGCGAGATCGAGGTAACGATCGGTGATGACACGAAGACATTCATTGTCATCAACAATGAGGAATCCGATGACCCTGATCCTGAGTATATCTATAACCTCAAGGATACCAACGAGTATTACGCGCTGACAGATTTCGATGAAGACGCCATGACAGCGAGTGCGATGAAGCTGCTGATCCAGGACAAGAAGCACTTCGAATCAGATCTTGAACCTGATATATGGAAAGATCTGACATCGGACGATCTGGTGATCGTTCCTTCAGAGAATCCGGCAACCGCAACGATAGGCGGAAAAACATATGAGATCTTCCAATACAAGTCAGAGCTGTACTTCAAAGGCAATGGCGGCTGGTTCGAATTTGCGTCAGATGGGGACGGCAATGTAGTACTCAGGCAGGTTCAGGACACTTTGGTATTGCCTAACCTGGAGAGCGACGCGGAACCATACAAAGTTGCGACCGAGACCATCGGAGGCAATACATACTATCTTATGGTACCGGATGGAAATGAATACACGGCTGACAGTTACACGGCATATAAGCCAGTGGACCCTGGCGTCGACAAATATTACTACAAGAAGGCAGACAACACTTTAAGCGAAATTGTAGAAGTGAAACCTGATGGTTCCTACAGCACAGAAGACGGCACGGTCAACGCCGTTCCGGGCAGCGCTGTTCAGGATGAAGTGCCGAACATGGTCGATCAGACAGTAACGAGTGACGGCGATGAGGTCACTCTTACAGCGACTGTAACTCCAAAGAGTGCCGGAGCCAGCAAGGATGGCGTAGTCGTATTCAACATCCGCAACACGAATACCGGCACGGAGGCAACCGTCAGCGCTACCGCAGACAGCACAGTAGTCGCAACAGCGACCTGGATGCCGGATGCGCCGGGAACATATGAGATCACAGCAGTATTCGGCGGAAATGATTCGACGATCACATCTTCCGGAACAACGATCTACTACGCATTTGACAAAGATCAGGATGATCCGACTGCTGCGAATATCTACGCACTCTCTGCTGACAGTGCGATATATGGAGACCGCATCAAGATGAAGCTTGAGGAGATCAACTTCACTGCAGGCGGCGAGGAGAACCACATAGACATGACGTCATATGACGGCATCAGTTATCAGGTTGCGTACAACGATCTGTCAGGAGAGCTTCAGGAAGTAGATCTCTCAGGCAATACATTCACACCGGTCATGACCGGAAAGCATGTATTCGTCGCAAAGGAAGGCGATAAGACATTGGCATCCTGCACGGTCAATGTGATCAAACGTCCGATCACGCTGACGGCACCGTCAAAGAATGGTCTCTCTGCAGCATCGAACCCTGATAAGATCCCGAATATAGCAGACGTTGACGTAGCATATACGGATGATGATTCAAAACCGGCCATTGTGGCAGCAGATCAGAACAAACTGAAGATCGAAGATATCTTCGATGTCATATCTGAACCTGCATTGAGCGCAGACTCACCTGCAGGAACTTATCAGACGACTGTTGCGTACAAGACAGATGAAGACAGCCAGGCTTTAGTCAATGAATTCGCGATGAAATACAACCCGACATTTGAAGACGGATACTTCATCGTTGAAGCGGGCGTATTCAATGTAACGTATGAAGCCGGATCAAACGGTACGGTCAGAGGCTTCCAGGGCGACAACATGAGAGCATTCGATAGCGGCGCGCCGCTGCTCGAAGGCACGAAGATCACCCTCAGCGCAACGCCGGATGAAAACTTCAAGGTCGATGAATGGATCGTGAAGGACAAGGACGGCAATGAACTGCAGGCGGGAACGGATTACGTCATTGACGGAGATGACATTGTCATCGACGGTCTGAGCCAGGGTATCAACGCCAAGGCAACATTTGAACCGTCGGCATACAGGCTGACATTCGAGGCAGAAGACAACGGAGCCATCGAGGGCCACTACTATAAGAACGAAAGTGCCGGAAGCCCGATGACATCACCTGAGACTGTTGCAACAGGC
This sequence comes from Bacillota bacterium, assembly GCA_030530285.1. Classification (GTDB taxonomy): domain Bacteria; phylum Bacillota; class Clostridia; order Peptostreptococcales; family Anaerovoracaceae; genus Lentihominibacter. Next base: position 26,476 of record JAUMVD010000008.1, read on the forward strand.
AAGAGCGTGATTCTGACGGCAATACCGGATGAAGGATACGTCGTTAAGCAGTGGAACATCTCCAAGGATGGAGCAGATCCGGAAGTCTATAAGGAAGACGGAAAGGTCTTCACAGACGATGAACTCATTCTCGAGAAACTGGATGCCAACACCAAGGTCACAGTAGAATTCGAGAAGGAAGCGTTCTTCAACGTAACGGCCAAATTCGTAGATGAAAACGGTGTGGAATCTCCTGCGGGAGAGATCAACATCGAAGGCCTGCAGGATAACGGAACCGCGAAGAAGGGCAGCAAGATCACATTTACGACCGACCTGCCGGACAACATCATCATCAAGGAGTGGAGACAGGTAAGCGGATCCGAATCCACTGTACTGCAGGGAAGCAAAGAAACATATAAGATCAATAGTGTTCAGGAAGACATCAACATCGAGATCGAAGTGGCTGATTTCAAGAAGGTCAGCATCAGTTACGAGGTAGTCACAGATGACGGCGGCAATGCCGGCGATGTGATCAAGGCAACCTCAGAAGGCGTAAACATTGTCAATGGCAATACTTACACCGCGTACATTCCGATCGATTTCGAAGCTGTCGACCTTCCTGACAAGTATCAGGTAGACAAGTGGACCGTATCTCAGAACGGCGGAAGCGAAGAGATTCTGGCCAAGGGATGGGAAGAGACCACGGCGACTCTGCCGTCACTTAATGCAGACACAGTTGTCAAGCTCTATCTCATCACCAGACCGACGCTGACATATGGCTCCGGTGACAACGGCAGCATGGTGAACACAGAAGGCCTGAACAGCGGTGATTACTTCTACAAGTTTAGGGCGACAGACCACAGCTTCACCATCAAGCCGGATAAGGGATATGAAGTCGATGAAATCAATATCACCGGAAATTACAGCGATGCCGTTACGGGAACCTCCGCAGGCACAAGTGATGTCACCCTCGATATCAAGGCACCTGAAGGCGGATTCAATTCAGACATCGAAGTAAATGTAACCTTTAAGGAGATACCATATATCGCAGCCGATTACGCGCTCTTTGATATCGGCAATGGTACTCACGGTAAGATCAGCGCCGAAGTCGACAGGAATGGAGACGAGGATTACGCGGTCAGCACGGATCCTTCAGCAGAAGGCGGATCACTGACCAAGGTATACCGTGACAGCGTGATCACCATCACAGATGCGGTAGACGAAAACTACAGAATCAGTTCATGGACTATCGGTGACATGGAAGTGCTCGGAAACGGCGAACTTCCGGACTATGTATCACTGGGAGCGACAGACAATGTGATCATCATCACAGTCACGCAGGAACTGATAGACGCGCTCAATGACGCAGGCGGACCTCTGGCTGTAGTCGCCACGAACAACATGACAGGAGGCATCCTGACATACGGCGCCAAGGACAACCAGGGCGGATCTGTTACCGCTGCCGATGCGGACGGAGCAGATGTGCGCTACGGTACGATCTTTGGTGAAGCGGTAGAGGTTACATTCGAAGCGGTCCCTGAAGACGGCAGTGACATCACGGATTGGGAGGTCAACGGAGTTTCCCAGGGCGTAGATGAAGCCGTATTCACATATACCACAGATCCTGAAGCGGATATAGACGTGCGGGCGGTATTCAAGGCCCTTGAGCCTGTACAGACATTCGCGCTGAATTATGGAGCAGTTTCCGATGACGAAGACGATGCTCACGGGAGCATCACCGCAGTAGTAAGCAAGATGCCGGAGAAACCGGCCAAGGGTTATTACAGCACAGCCGACTACAATGAGGGCGATCTGATCGCATCCGGTAAACTGCTTGATGAGACAACAGGCATCACCCTCACCGCGACTCCGCAGGAAGGCTACATCGTCAAAGGCTGGTACAGCGATCCTGATTGCACAGCAGAACTCCCAGGCAGCGCAGAAGAACTGAATGAATACCAGATCGAATCGCTCTCAGAGAACACAGACGTTTATGTGAAGTTCGTCAGGATCAAGGAGTTCACAATCAGCGTTGCCAAGGACGGAACCGGCAGCGGAACCTTCCAGGTCTTTGTTGACGGAACCAAACTTGAGGAAGGAGACTTCACAACGCTGACAGACGATGCCGCGACATTTGATGTAGCGCGCCACAGTGAGGTCAAGATCACCGGACTCCCGGATGAAAGCAACTACGTTGCGAAGTGGAACGGTGAACCGGCTGACAGTGACAGCTATATCATAGAGGACGTGACGGCAGATGCTGATGTCAAGCTGACGATCATGCCGGCGAAGCTGGTGGATGTCAGATTCAATCTGCCTGATGGATATCAGGACGATGAAGGAACTGTCATGATCGGAAACGGCGATAATCAGGAGAAGATCAATGCCGTCAACAATAAGGTGAGAATCATATCAGGCAAAGATGCCGAGTTTACGATCATGCCGCATGAAGGTCAGATGGTAGACAGCTGGAAGATAGCCTACGGCGACGGCACCGTTGAAGAGGGCGAAGCGTTGGGTCTGGACAATACGATTCAGGTCAAAGGCCTCGCGCAGAGCCTGACCGTAACCGTTACGGTCAGAGGCATCGCAGCCTACAATCTGCCAACGGACGGAGATCACTATGCAATCTCTGATATGAAGAAGATCCCGGATACGCTCCAGGGCGAAGAATATGCAAACAAGATCAGAGAAGGAGGGACGGCATCCTTCACAGTAACTCCGGAGGAAGGATACGCAATAGAATCTATTTCAGACGGAAACACAGATGAAGAAGCAGGATCCAATATCGTAGCTGCCAAGGCAGATGAAGACGGAAGCTGGAAGGTCAAAGTCTCTAATGTCATGGCGGATATCGATCTCAACGTCAAGATCGTCAAAGTCTATACCGTTACGATTGAGGAGAGCGAGTTCGGAGAAGTGACCGTTAAGGACGCAGACGGCAATGCCATCAAGTCCGGCGACAAGGTCAAGGAAGGAACGGAAATAACGGCTGAAGCTGCGGCATTTGACAGATGTGAATTCTCATACTGGAACGAACCATTTGCTGGCGCGGAACCGACTGTTTCAGCGGAAATAAATTCCGACATGACGATCGGAGGAACGTTCGTAAGACTCCCTCTGATGGCTAAAGTCAAAGTTGCGACAAAAGCCGCGACGGTCAGTTGGACGAAGGTCTACGGCGCCGACAGGTATCTGGTATACTTCGAGCTTTGCAACGGCGAATCGTTTGTAAAGGCTCCGAAGATTGCGGCAGCGAACAAAACTTCACTTAAGATCAAGAAGCTTAAGAAGAAAAAGTACTACAAGTTCAAAGTCGTAGCGCAGGCAGAAATAGATGGCGAATTCGTTGATATCGGCAAGAGCGAGGCTGGACATATCGCGCTCAAGAAAAACAAGAAATATACGAATCCTAAGTCCATCAAACTGAATGCAACCGCTGCGGAAATAAACGTAGACGAGACATTCACGGTCGAGGCGAAGATCAAGAAAGTCAAAGCCAAGAAAAAACTTCTGGATGCAGGACATGCACCGGAAAAGAGATATAGAAGCAGCAATTCTGATGTAGCTTCTGTAGACCAGAGCGGCGTGATCACCGCGAATAAACCGGGCAAGTGCAGAGTTTACGTTCAGGCAGTAAACGGTCTGTGGACAGAAGTGAAAGTTACAGTAAAATAGCATTGTTATATGGGGCTGATGCGAATGCATCAGCCCTATTGCTGTACACAGTTGACCGGTCACAGGTGCCCGGTCACAGCTAACCGGCCGATTTACACCGATTCAAGCAAAATTCATCCTTTGCGGTGTAGTAAAATTTCCAAATCCCACCGATCAGATCATATCTGAGCAGAATCGGTGGAGTTTTTATGTGATCTCGTCAACACGGCGTCAACAAACCCCACCTAAATCCTGTCCAATGCTCATGATTAAAAATTTTAGGTGGAAAACGCCTGTAGAGAATGTCCGGCAGGAAGCATTCAATGAGAAAACGCCTGTAGAGAACGTCCGGCAGGATACAGCCACTGAGCCCCCTACGCCTATTTGATTTTGCATACAATGGCCTTTGTGATATAATATACGTTACGAAAATATGCCTGTAAATCAATCTGACGGGCATTGCTTTCAGGAGAATGAGATGTATATAGGAAGAATAGAAAGGCTGCTTGCCTATTACACGCCGCTTCCGATGTGTATCGTCAGCGCGCAGGGCAAGGTCACCAGAGCCAGCCAGAAAATCGCAGAAGTATTTAAATATGACGGAATCATCGATCTGGATATTTTCGTGCTAACGGGGATCAAGTTCCAGGAAATCGAGAAAGCCGCCAGAGAAGAGTATCCGCTGTTCATAGAAAGAAACGACAGGGTATTCAGAATTACCAGCAGTTTTCTGGGAGAAACAGAAGGCGCATCTGTCATGTTGTTCTTCACGGATATCACCGGGTACAACCGGCTGAAGTCACAGTATCTGGAAGAGAGAGTATGTCTGGCGTTAGTGAATGTCGACAATTATGACGAACTGGCCGCCAGCGAAGGCAGCCAGCATGAGCGCAGGGTCGCGGCCGAGATCGAGAGATTTATCCGCAAGTGGGCGGCCGACATGAAGGCCATGGTGGTCAAATACAGAGACGCCTCCTACGAAGTGGTACTGACCAATAAAGACGTCCAAAAGCTCATCGACGAGAAATTCAAAGTGCTGGATGAAGTCAGAGAACTGGAAACAGACGCGGACTTCCCGGTAACGCTGAGCATAGGCATCGGCGTAGGCAATAAATCTCTGGCGGAGCTGGACGATTACGCCCAGGACGCGCTGGATATGGCGCTGGGCCGCGGCGGCGACCAGGCAGTCGTGAAGAACGGCACAAGTTTCGAATATTACGGCGGCAAGACCCAGAGTGTCGAGAAGAATAACAAGGGTAAGTCGAGAGTCATCGCGCTGGCGCTCAAGACGCTGATATCCCAGTCATCCAAGGTCTTCATTATGGGACACAAGAACCCGGACATGGACTGCTTCGGCGCGTCCCTCGGCGTATACAGAATCGCCCTCGCAGCAGGCAAGGATCCGTATATCATACTGGGTGAATACAACGAAACCATGAACGACATGGTGGCGGACGCCAGAGCCGATGACGCCTATCAGATCATTTCCGAGGAAAGGGCTTTGCAGCTGGTGGATGATCAGTCTGTGGTCATCGTCGTGGACGTACACAGACCGGGCATCGTTGAATCCATAGAACTGATCAACAGGGTGCAGAGACTGGCGGTAATCGACCACCACAGGAAGGCGTCGGACGCCTTGCCGAATCAGACCATATCATACATGGAATCCTACGCCTCATCAGCTTCAGAGCTGGTAACGGAGATGCTCCAGTATGTCATAGAAAAGAAGGAACTGGAAAAAATCGAGGCGGACGCCCTTTTGGCCGGCATCATGCTGGATACCAACAGATTCGCGGTAAAGGCCGGCGTCAGAACCTTTGAAGCGGCATCATGGCTTAAGAGAGCCGGAGCGGATCTGCAGACGGTGAGAAGGTACTTCCAGGACAACGCGTCCAACTTCAGAGCCAAGGCGGCGGGCGTTGCGGGAGCCAGAATCCTCGACGGCGGCATCGCCATGTCGGTTTGCGAAGGCCAGAACATCAACTCACAGATCATCAATTCTCAGGTTGCCGATGAACTGCTGACCATCAAAGGCATCGAAGCCAGCTTCGTAGCCGGGATGGACGAAAACGGCAAGACCGTGGTAAGCGCCAGGTCCCTGGGAAATATAAATGTACAGAGCATCATGGAACACTTCGGCGGCGGCGGACATCTGAACACCGCAGGAGCCAAAGTCTCAGTTTCGCCGGAACAAATTTTGAGCGAAATCGAAGAATTCTTAAAAACTTCACAATAGGAGGGTAAAATATGATCGTAATACTGACGAAAGACGTAAAAGGTACCGGTAAAGCGGGAGATGTAGTCAAAGTAAGCGACGGATATGCCAGAAATCAGCTCATACCAAAGGGCTTTGCCAAAGAAGCGACAGAGGGTAACGTCAGAAGCCTGGAAAAACAAAAGGCCATAGCGGCAAAGAAGCACGCCGAACAAAAGGCTGCCGCCGAAGAACAGGCGGCGAAGCTGGAGAAAGTGACACTGGTAGTAGCTTCTAAGGGCGGAGAGAACGGGAAGCTGTTCGGCTCCATCACTTCAAAGGATATCGCAGAGGCCCTGGAAAGCCAGGAAGGCATCAAGGTCGACAAAAAGAAAATCGACATGGCCGGACCGATCAAGCAGGCCGGCATGACAGAGGTAACAGTGAAGCTGTTCCCTGAAGTATCCGCCAAAATGAAGGTAAACGTTACCGTCTAATCATTGGAGAGAACCATGGAAGAAAGAATCCCTCCGCACAGTCTGGAAGCGGAACAATCTGTTTTAGGCGCGTCCCTGCTTTCAAAGGACGCACTGTATGAGGTTCTGGAAATCGTCAGAGCCGATGATTTCTATGACGAAAATAACAAAGAAATATTCAGAGCCATCGTTGAGCTGAGTAAGAGAAATGCGCCCATCGACGCGCTGACCGTTTCCGAAGAGCTTAAGAAGCGAAACAGCCTGAAGATGGTAGGCGGCAGAGGATATATCACATCCCTTTCGGGACAGACCCCTACCACGGCTAACGCCGGAGAATACGCCAAGATCGTAGCTGAGAAGGCCTCGATCAGAAGGCTCATTAAGGTCGCCGACGATGTTTCGGCCAAGGGCTACGACGATGAGATGGACGCCGGGAGCATCATGGACTATGCCGAAAGCGGCATATTCGAGATCTCACAGCAAAGGCATAAGGGCAAGTATGTCCATATCAAGGACGTACTTCTCGAAAACATAGAGATCATTGACGAAGCCTCCAAGCACGAAGGGGGCATCACCGGCATCACGACAGGATTCAGAGAACTGGACAATAAGACTTCGGGATGGCAGAAATCCGACCTGATCATCCTGGCGGCAAGACCGGCCATGGGTAAGACAGCCTTTGCATTATCTCTGGCGCTGAACGCTGCCATCAAAGGCCGCGCGTCTATCATGCTGTTCAGCATGGAGATGGCGAAGGAGCAGCTGGGGCAGAGACTTTTGGCCATGGAGTCAAAGGTCGACATGCAAAAGCTCAAGACCGGCAAGCTGGACAGACGCGACTGGGATGACATCAATATGGCCCTCGACGTACTTTCGGGCACCGATATCAATATAGACGATACAGCGGGCATCAGCATCATGGAGATGAAGAGCAAATGCCGCAGGATGAAAGCAGAAAAGGGCCTGGATCTGGTGATCATTGACTACCTGCAGCTGATGAACCCGGAAGGAAGGGCGGATTCCAGGACACAGGAGATCTCGGTGATTTCCAGAAACCTGAAGCTTTTGGCCAGAGAACTGGATTGCCCTGTCCTGGTACTCTCACAGCTTTCGAGAGCGCCGGAACAGAGAACAGATCACAGACCGATGCTCTCCGACTTGAGAGAATCGGGCTCGATCGAACAGGATGCGGATATCGTCATATTCCTGTACAGAGATGAATACTATAATGAAGACACGGAAGCACCGGGCGAGTGTGAGGTAATCCTTGCCAAGCAGAGAAGCGGTCCGACGGGCACCATCAAGGTGGCATGGCTCGACAAGATAACCAAGTTCGTGGACAGCGCCGGTCCCGGCAGCATCCCGAGCTTCTGATCCGGAGAATAGATGAATTTTACGAAAGAAAAAGTCAAAGACTATTTTCTGCTGGATACACGGGTAGAAAATATCTTTATAAATGAATACATGATTTCAGCGCCGGGGGATTACGTTAAGGTCTACCTGTTTGCTTTGATGCACGCAGACCTTGAAGCGCCCCTTACAAACGAATTGATAGCCAAGCATCTCAATATCCAGCACGAGGATGTACTCAAGGCGTGGACATATTGGGAACAGATGGGTCTGATCAGAAAACACTTCAAAGACCCCGGAAACAAATTCGATTACAGCATTGAATTTGTCATGCTCAAAGAACAGTTATACGGTACGGAAACCAAGCCGGCAGTCTCTCTGGATCAGGGAATCAGCGCCATGATGGCTGATGAAGAGATCAAGATGATGTTTGCCGACATTGAGAAATCCACCGGCAGAATCCTCAGCAGCACTGAGGTCAGACAGATCAATTCGTGGATCTCTGACTATCAGGCAAGCCCTGAGATCATATCCTATTGTTTCGAATACTGCGCCAGCAAGAAAAAGACCAGCGTCAAATACGTAGAAGCGGTGGTGAAGAGCTGGACGCATCAGGGCCTCAGATCCGCAGTCGACGTGGAGAAGTACCTGAGCGAGCAGGACAAGAAACAATACCTGTACAAACGCATTTTTCAGGCGCTGGGATTCAGCAGAAACGCGACAGAAGAAGAAAAGCGCATCATGAACAGATGGTTCGAGGAACTGGGATTCACTATCGACAGGATCCTGGAAGCCTGCGGCAAAACCGCGGGGATTTCGAGCCCGAACATCAACTACGTCAATAAGGTTCTCGAAAACTGGCACGCAGAGGAGAAGAGCAGCAGCGGTGAGGTATCCACCAGCGAGATCATGAACTACTATGATATGCTCAGGCGCAAGGAAGAAGATGAAGCGGCGGCCAGGAGAAGAGAAGTATACAATAAGATACCGAGAATCAAAGAAATCGAAGACGAGCTCAAAAGCCTTAACGCAGAAATCTCCAAGGTAATCATTTCCAATGCGGTAGACAAGAAAGAGACGACGGACAGAATCAGAGAGGAAATCGATTCGCTGAACGCGGAGCAGGCCTTCCTGCTGACAGATAACGGCTTTGAGCTTGATCATATGGATATGCACTATACCTGCGCGGATTGCAGGGACACGGGAGTGCTTGAAACAGGAGAAAGATGTCGATGCTTTGGAGAAGTAACGAAGAAAAAAATCCAGCTTCTGATGGAGGAAATACACAACTGAACAAAGACAGCGACCGACAGGATACGGTAAAGAAGGCTTTGGATGAGGTAAAAGACCTCAAAGAAACGCTGGATCAGCTCAAGGCAAAGAGAGACAACATCGGCAATCTGACAGTGGAGAGCGCGCAGGAATCCGGCGCAAAGCCACCGATGCAGGCGGCACCGGAGACGGACGAGGCGGTTGAAGCGGCGCAGCAGGCGATACTGGATCAGGCGCGCAGGGACGCCGAAGAAAAACGGCTGGCCCACGAGAAACAAAAGCAGCGCGAAGAGCAGATCATCCAGGACAAAAAGGCCACGGAGGAAGCGCAAAAGAGAGTCGAAGAAAAAAAGAAAGAGATTCAGCGGCTCAGACAGGCGCAGATCGAAGCTGAGCGAAAGGCAGCTGCGGTCAGAAGGAAGCAAAAGCTGGCGGATCTGGCGGCAGGAGCCGAACCGGTCAAAGAAGAACTCCCCATGAGGGTGATCGCGCAGAGAGAGTCGGAAATCATGCAAAAGCGTCGTCAGGAGCTGGAGAAAAAGCGTATTGACGACCACGAAAAGCTTTTGCAGCAGCAGAGAAAGATCCTGCAGCAGCAAAAACGCCCGCTTCAGGAAGAGCAGCGAAAGGCCGAAGAAAAGCAGAGAAGATTTGCGGAGCAGGAGCGCAAAAAAGAGCGGCAGAGACTCATCGAACAGGAGCGCGCCCTTCAGAGACAGAGGAGAGCCAGGGCTGAGGAAGAGATCAGACAGCTCAAGGCGGAGCAGGAAGCGCAGAAACGCGCGGAACGCGCTGCCAGAGCAGAGCGCCTCAAAAAAGCGCGTGAAGAAAGAGCCAGGAGAAACGAACTGCGCAACCGCAACAAGCTTGCAGAGAAATCCGCAGAACTCGGCGGCGGTATCGTCAATGTGCATGGCGTTCAGGTTTCCACAGAGATAGAACCTGTGCCGGCTTTTTCGTGGAGAGACCTGTTAGGCATTGTTTCGAAGAGAGAAAAGAAGGCCGTTGAATCAGAGGAAGAACTCAGAGCCCTTCTGGAAGAAACGGAAAGAAAAAAAGAAGAAGCCAGACTCGTAGCCGCGCGTTTATCCCAGCTGAGGAGGATCAAGAGGCAGAACAGCGAGCTGGGTAAGAGATATTTAAGATTCAGGAACTTCTGCGATAAGAAGAAAAAGCCTTTGCTTATCGGCTTCGCGGCGCTGCTGACGATCGTTGTCGGCACGGCGGGAGTATTTAACTTCTTCACGGTGTTTGAGTACTCCTATAACGGCAAAGTGCTGGGATACGTCAACAACAGAGACAACGTGATCCAGATCACGGATCTGGTGCAGGAGACGCTCACAGAAGAAAAGAATATCAACGTCGTCATCGACTCGAAAAAGGATATAAAATTCAAACGCGTGGCGGACTTCAACAGAGAACTGCCGGTTGACACGCCGGATGACGTACTGAGAAGGCTCACGTATATGGGCGACCTCAACGTGAAAGCCTACGGAATCTATATCGACGGCAAGAAGGTCGGAACGGTAAAGGATAAAGAAGCCGCGGCCAACGTGCTTCAGGCCATCAAGGACAGATACAGCAGCGACAAGTCCGGAACGAAGATCGAAGAAGCCGTCATCGTAGAAGACATCCAGATCAGGAGGATCAATTCGGATTTCGAAGACATCAGTCCTGAAGAACAGATGGTGGAAACGCTTTGCACCAGCGGACAGAAGGAAACCCTCCACAAGGTCGTCGTGGGTGAGACGCTGGCGGACATCGCCAGAGACTACGGCACCACGGAGAAGGAGCTTTTGAAAGACAACGAGGGCATCGACCCGAGAAAACTGGAAGTCGGAAGCTCTCTGGTCATCAGGATGAAGGCTCCGGTGATGACCGTTAAGATCACGGAAGTCAGAACATATGATAAGAAGATAAAATTCAAGACCGAAAAGAAAAAAGACAAGGACATGTACGAGGGGTACTCAGAAGTCGATCAGGAAGGTCAGGACGGCTTGAGTACGCTTACGGACAGAACCGTCTCCATCAACGGAGAAGTCAAAGAAACAGAAAATCTGGAGACAGCCATAAAGAAAGAACCGGTACCGAAGATCATCAGAGTAGGCACCAAGGACAGACCGCCGACGGTGGGCTCAGGCAAATACATCTGGCCGGCCAAGGATGGCACCTATACCGTCACTTCCGAATTCAAGTGGCGCTGGGGCAGACAGCACCAAGGCATCGACCTGGGCTGCCCGCAGGGCACCACGGTAATGGCGGCCGATGGAGGCACGGTAACGTACGCCGGATATATGGGCGGATATGGACTGCTGGTCATCATCGACCATCAGAACGGGATGGAAACCTATTACGGGCATAACAGCAGTCTCACGGTCAGCACCGGAGACAAAGTGTTCCAGGGGCAGCAGATCGCCTACTCTGGAAATACCGGAAACAGTACCGGACCGCATATACATTTCGGTATCATGGTAAACGGCACATTTGAGAATCCGAGGAACTATTTGCCATAAAGGGAATTGAGGATGAAAAAGAAGCGACGAAGCAGAGAATTTAAGAACAGCAGCAAAGTCATCGATATGGAGCAGGCCCGCACCGAGCGCATCGAGAAGAGACGCGAGATGCGGGAAGAAGAGGAATTAAAACAGGCCCAGTCTGTCGAACGGCGCAACAAGCGAATGCGCGCCCTTAAGAAAAAGCAAAGCCGCAGGCGCCTGTTTACAGCCGCGGTAGCGCTGGCGCTGATCGTGCTCATGGTCTTCAGCATGGTGGGCATCATCAAGCTCAAAACCAAAGAGCACGAGATGCTCAAAGAGCAGGAGCAGCTGAAGCAGGAGAAGATCGAGAAAGAAAAAGAGCTCAAGGACTCTAACGAGACCGACAATATCGAAGACGAAGCCAGAAGCAAACTCAAACTGATTAAGCCGGGAGAAACCGTGTACATCCCGGAAGACGAATCGCATTATGAATAAAATCAGGGAAACCATCGTGGTTGAGGGCAGAGATGATACAGCCGCCATCAAGAGAAGCGTAGACGCCCTGACGATCGAGACACACGGATTCGGCATACGGCAGGAGACGTGGGATCTGATCGAGCAGGCCTACATGAAAACCGGCATCATTGTTTTCACCGATCCGGATCATGCGGGAGAGCAGATCAGGCGCAGGATTCTGGCCAGATTTCCCGAGGCGAAGGAAGCGTTTCTCGATGCGGAGCTCGCCGAAAAGGACGGAGACATAGGCATAGAAAACGCCTCCCCCGAAAGCATCCGAAAGGCTTTGGAAAAAGCCCGGAGCACCCGAGATGACGGCAGGGCAGAAGAATTTACCATGGCCGACATGGCCGCATGGCGTCTGACAGGGACAGCGGATGCCGCGGCAAGGCGCAAAGCTCTGGGAAGAGTCTTAGGGGTCGGCACCGCAAACAGCAAGACATTTTTGGCAAGACTGAATAAATTTGGAATAACGAGAGAACAAATAGATGGAGCTATACTCACCTTCGACGATCAGGGACATTAAAGAAAGACACAATTTCCAGTTGTCTAAGAGTCTCGGACAGAACTTCATAACAGACAGAACTGTCATAGACAGTATCATAGAAGGCGCGTGCATAGGCGAAGATGACCTGGTCATCGAAATCGGGCCGGGCATTGGTGTGCTCACGGCAGCCGCCGCCGAAAGGGCAGCGAAGGTCGTAGCTGTGGAAATCGACAGGAAACTGATCCCGATCCTGAAAGAAACCCTGCAGGAGTATGACAATATCGAGATCATCAACGCGGACATTCTCAAGACCGATCTGAACGAAATCATCAGAGGGCAAAGAGATGCCGGTACGTTTACGGGTGCGGTCAGAATCATCGGGAATCTGCCGTACTATATCACCACACCCATCATCATGAAGATATTCGAGAGCGGCGTAACGGCTGACAGCGTTACCGTCATGATGCAAAAGGAAGTGGCGGACAGAATCAAAGCCGGCCCGGGAAGCAGGACATACGGCGCCATTTCCGTGGCGGTACAATACTATTGTGATGTGGAAAAAGTGGTTTCAGTACCGAAGGAGGTATTTATACCGCGGCCAAAGGTCGATTCAGCGGTACTGCATTTCACCATCAGGGAAGAAAAACCGGCTGCGCTTAAGAGCGAGAAAATATTCTTCGAATGCATCAAGGCCGGATTTGGGAAGAGAAGAAAGACCCTGCTCAATTCTCTGACAGGAGTATGCGGGCTGGAAAAAGAAGCAATAAGTGAGATTTTATCTGAAGCGGGAATCGATCCGTCCAGGAGGGCGGAAACACTGAACATCCAGGAATTTGCCGGCATCGCCAACATCATAGCGATGCGGGTTGCAGATAACGGCAGGAGAAATACACATGGGGACCATTAAAAACATTTGCAAAAGAGCCGCAAAGCATCGAGTTCTGATACTGTTCATCGCAGCCATCGTACTCAACCTGATCATTGAAACACTGGGACGACATTCCCTCATACAGAGCATCGCCTTCATGGTGCAGCACCCGCTGGTATTCTTCTGCAATACCATGCTCATACTTGCCGTCATTTCACTGGCGCTTTTGTTCAGGAGATGGAAGTTCGCCGCCTGCATGCTATCGATAATATGGCTGGCGCTGGGCATTACCAACGGCGTGATATTGGCCAACAGAATGACGCCGTTCAACGTTAAGGATATGAGCAATCTCAGCGAGGGACTGTCGATCCTGACGAACTACTTCACCACGAAGACGCTGATCATCATAGGACTGGCCATAGCAGCGCTTGTGCTGCTGATCATTTTCCTCTTCAGGAAACTGAAGCCGATGGACGGCAAGGTGAACTATAAGAGATCCGTCGCGACGATACTCATCATCGTCATCGTCGCCTTTGGTTCCGTAACAGGCGGCATGCGCACAGGCGTGCTGGATACCTTCTTCGGAAACCTGGCCTACGCCTACAGAGATAACGGCGTGCCGTATTCGTTCCTGGTAACCTGGGTAAAGACGGGAATCGACAAACCAAAGGATTATTCAGAAGAGACCATCAAAGGCCTGTTCGATAAAGGCGAGCTTGGCAAGGATGGTATATATACTCCGGGCGAGGATGACGATAAAGATGTGGCGAACAAGCCGAACATCATATTCCTGCAGCTGGAGTCGTTTATCGACCCTCAGATCGTTACAGATATCAAGTACAACAAAGATCCGATGCCGAATTACAGGAAGCTGATGAAAGAATATACTTCCGGGTATATTACAGTGCCGGCGGTGGGTGCGGGAACAGCCAACGTGGAATTCGAGGCCATGACCGGCATCAGCGCCAGATTCTTCGGACCGGGCGAATACCCGCATAAGAGTGTCCTGACGGAGAAGACCTGTGAAAGTATCCCGTTCGATTTGAGACAGCTGGGCTATACATCCCACGCCATACACAACCACAGAGGCGCATTCTATAACAGAAACAAAGTGTTCAAGAATCTGGGCTTTGACACCTTCACCTGCCTGGAGTACATGAACAACGTCGTTAAGACCCCGAAGAACTGGGCGAAAGACGCGCTTCTGACAGAGTGTATCGTTGACGCGATGGACAGCACCAAAGGCCCTGACTATATCTACACGATATCCGTCCAGGGACACGGCAAGTATCCGACAGAAAAAGTTCTGGAGAACCCGGAGATCACCGTTACCGAGGCGCCAAACGAAGAAAAGAAGTGGGCCTATGAGTATTACGCCAATCAGGTCTACGAGATGGATATCTTCGTCAAGGAGCTGACCGATACACTGGCAAATTATGATGAGGATGTGGTCTTGGTGATGTACGGAGACCACCTGCCTGCGCTGGATATGACAGAGGAGGAGCTGAAGACCAAAAACCTCTATCAGACCGAGTATATCGTATGGAGCAACTTCGGGCTCAAGATGAAAAACAAGGATACGTATACGTACGAGATCCCGGCGCAGCTGTTGAAAAAACTCGGGATGAGCCCGGGCATGCTGACGAAATATCATCAGAATCATAAGAATGATAAGCACTACAAAGAAAATCTGGAAGCCCTGTCCTATGATATGCTGTACGGCAAGAATTACATCTTCGGCGGCAAGAGCCCGTTCGAGCCTACGGAAATGAAGATGGGGGTCAAGGACATCGAAATAGAAGAGATCGTCCAGATCGGAGACAAATTCTACATCAAGGGAAAGAACTTCACGGAATTCAGCAAGATCTCTCTGGACGGCAAAGTCCTGAAGACGGTATATCTGGGACCGAATATTCTGGCCCTCAATGAGGAGGTCAATCCGGAAGACGCCAGCAGGATGAAAGTCAGTCAGGTAGAAAAGAATAAGGAGATTTTGAGTACGACGGAATAATGAGAAAGATCAAAGTACCAACATTAGAAACAGAACGGCTCATCCTGCGGACGTGGGATCGCAAAGATGCGCAGCAGCTGTTCGAATATGCCAGCGATCCGGATGTGGGACCCCACGCGGGGTGGTCGCCCCATAAGAGCGTTTCCGAGTCGCGCATGATCATCGACGAGATGTTCAGAAGGAATGAGACCTGGGCCATCGTCGAGCGGGAAAGCGGCAGGATCGTCGGGAGCATCGGCTTCGAAAAGGATAAGTACAGGCCGGGAATCAAAAGCCGTGAGATGGGATATTCTCTGGCAAAGAGCCGCTGGGGAAGAGGCTACATGACCGAGGCGGCCGGCAGACTGATACGATACGCGTTTGAAGATCTGAAGTTGGACATCCTGATGATCAGGACCAGCGACAGCAATAAGCGGAGCCAGCGCGTCATCGAGAAGAGCGGCTTCACGTACGAGGGAACGCTGAGGAGAGCATATAAGCTTTATGATGGCAGCATCAGAGAAGTGAGATGTTATTCCATGCTCAAAGAAGAATATTCTAAGAATCTTGCTAGCGTTCCTAAAATATGATAACATTGTAAAGCGTATGAAAAATTATATGGCAGAGGCTTTGCAGGAAGCCGAAAAAGCTGCGGCATTGGGAGAAATCCCCATAGGCGCGGTCATCGTCAGAGATGATGAGATCATCGCCAGAGCGCATAACATGACGGAAACCATGCGGGATCCCACCGCTCACGCGGAGATGCTGGCCATCCGGAAGGCATCGGAGAGGCTTGGCGGATGGAGACTCACCGGGTGCCGGATGTATGTGACGTGCGAGCCGTGCAGCATGTGCGCGGGGGCCATCGTATGGGCCAGGATCGAGAAGCTGATCATAGGGACGATGGACCCAAAGGCGGGAGCCTGCGGGTCACTGATGAATATACCACAGGATAAGAGGCTCAACCACTTCGTGGAGATGGAGACCGGAGTCATGGGAGCGGAGTGCTCCGCCATCATGAAGGGATTCTTTAGAGATCTTCGGAGCGGTAGAAATAAAAAGTCGGAGGAAAAGCAATAATGAAGAGAATAAGCGCACTGGTATGCATGATCTTAATCGCAGTCGCAATGTGTGTACCGGCAAGTTTCGCGGCGAATGACGTGCAGTCTACTGACGTCAAAAACAATCTGACGATCGTTCAGACATCGCCGGAGGACGGTACAGAAGGCGTTGCGGTAGACAACTTCAGTGTCAAGATATATTTTAATAAGGCTGTAAAACCGGAGAACAAGCAGATCAAAAAGGCCAACGCCAAACAGTTTGTTCTGAAAAATGAAAAGGGCGTCAAGATTCCGATCAAGGTTTACTACAGCGGGGACGAAGAAGGCCTGATCATGGTAGCGGCGGATGTGGTTTCCGCAGACAGAGATCATCAGATCAAAGGCGACCAGAAGTACACACTGACAGTAAAACGCGGGTTCACGGCGTCAGACGGATCCACCATGATCGGTCAGGAGACAGTTACGCTCAAGACCCTGAATCAAAGCAGATCCATGGTCATCTATATGCTCCTGATGGTGCTCATGATGGGCGGTATGGTATTCTTCACCATGAGAAGCACGAAGAAGGAAGCGGAGAAAGAAAAGGAAGAAAAGAAAAAGCAGCAGCACGTAAATCCATATAAGGAAGCCAAGAAAACAGGCAAATCCGTTCAGGAAATCGTCGAAAAGGACAACAAGAAAAAGCAAAAGAGAGCCGAGGCCGAAGCTAAAGCCAGAGAAGCGGAAGCGGCCATCGAAGCCGAGATCATGGAGAAGATCCGCAGAGAGTCCAACAAGAGAGTCGCGGGACCTAGACCGATCTCCGCAGCGGGCAGCACCTACAAAGTCACCGTCGTCAAGGACAGCGGCAAGAAGGTAGAAGAACCAAAGGAAAGCAAGGCCAAGAATTCCAAGGGAACAACAAACCCTAAGGGCCAGTCCGGCAAGAAAAAGAACTCTAAGAAGAAAAAGGGCAAGAAATAAGCCGGACAACATAAACGGATCAAAGAAAGTCAATATATTGTACAATATATTGACTTTTTATTTTTTGCGGGTTAAGATGAAAAAAAGATAACTTAGACTGCATCAAAGGGGGACCTTGAAATGATTGCAAAGAATTATTCGGATGTCCGTAACAATTTCAAGTCCATATGTGACAACATCATCAGCAACAGCGAAACGGTAATCGTTACGAGAAAGAATGACGAAAATATTGTGATGATGTCACTGGACGAATACAATAATCTCATCGAAAATTATTACATCCGCAGATCTGAGGCGAATTACGAATGGCTCAAGGAGTCAAAAGAACAATTGCGAAAAGGCCGGGTCGTGGATATGGCCGCCGAAGAACAGGTGGATTACAAGCCATGAGAATCACATTTACGGAGAACGCGTGGCAGGACTATTTGTTTTGGAAATCCGAAAACAAGAAGATCTCTAAAAGAATCGATTTGCTGATCAAAGATATTTGCAGAGAACCATTTAGCGGACTGGGCAAGCCCGAACCGTTACAATACGATCTTGCCGGATTCTGGAGCAGAAGAATCAATGATGAACACCGCCTCATATATACTGCGGGAGAGGATGATATATATATACTGGCCTGCAGGTATCACTACTAAAGGGAGACAAGGAAATGGACAATATAGAACTCAGATCATACTCCAAGATCAACCTGAGCCTGGACGTCAAAGGCATTCTGGACGGCGGCTTTCATGAGGTGGAAATGGTCATGCAGCAGATTTTACTGTGCGACGACATTTCCGTCAGCTGGGAGCCTTCGGCGGCAAAAGATCTGGAGATATCGCTCACAACAAATAGGCGATATCTGCCGGTTGACGACCGCAATCTGGCATATAAAGCCGCCCGGCTCATGGGCGACCGGTTCGGATCGGATATCGGCGGCAGACTCCGCATTCACATCAAAAAGCGCATCCCCGTAGCGGCGGGACTTGCCGGAGGCAGTGGCAACGGCGCGGCGGTGATCCACGCGCTAAACAGCCTCTGGAGACTGGATCTGGACGTGGCCGGGATGTGTGAGACGGGAGCTGCCCTGGGTTCAGACGTTCCGTTTTGCATCATGGGACAGGCTGCCGAAAACAGAAATCTCAGGGACAGGTTCGCAGGCGATCCGCTGGCAGCCCACTGCGCTCTGGCAACGGGCACGGGCACGGACATGAAACCCATCAAAGGGCTCAGAAGCCATCTGGTATTGTCCAAGCCGCCGGTCAGCGTATCCACAGCAGAAGTTTATAAGGGAATCGATGGAGTGGAGATTCCGGAGCACCCCGATACGGCGGAACTGATACGCGGTCTCGCGGAAGAAGATATGAGAGCCGTGAGAAAAAATATGGTCAATGTGCTTGAAAATTTCACATTGAAGCGGTATCCTATTGTTGTGTATACAAAGAACAAAATACAAAATACATGCGGTCCGGATTCCGCGCTGATGAGCGGCAGCGGACCGACGGTCTTTGGCCTTTGCGAAAGCGTCGAGCACTCCCGGGCGGCATGCGAAGAGATGAAACAGACCAATAAGGAGAGCTTTTGGACCAGGACCACATTCTGATAGATAGTAAGGAGCGGAGATGTTGAATTTTGATATCCATAACCATAAACCCCTGAGGGAAATGGTTTACGAAGAACTGAAGATGCAGATTTTGACCGGCGCTATCATACCGGGGACCAGGATGATGGAGGTCGATCTGGCAGATGAGATGGGCGTCAGCAGGACGCCGATCAGAGAAGCCATCCGCAAACTGGAGAAGGAAGGTCTGGTCACCATCGAGCCGAGACGCGGGGCATACGCTTCCATGATCTCAACGGAGGACATGGTGGAGATTCTGGAAGTCAGACAGGACCTGGAGGGTCTGGCCGCCTACTTCGCCGCGGAGAGAATGCACGAGGATAAGATCAGCGAGCTGCACGACATCAACGAGAAGTACAACGACGCGGTCAAGCGCGGCAGCATGGAGGACATGATCACGTACGATACGAGATTCCACAGGATGATCGTGGACTCCTGCCACAATAAGATTCTGGTACAGATGATCGAACAGCTGCAGGAGCTGGTTCTCAGATTCCGATACATCTATTACGATAACTTCAAGAGAGCCGAGAATATGTACGAGGAACATGAAGCCATCATCAACGGAATCAAAAGCGGCAACGCCGGCGACGCCAGACACGCGGCGGATGTACACATTGACCGCCTGAAGGAACTCGTCATCAAAGAGGGCGTACAGCAAAAACACATTTAACGACAGACACGCAAAAGCCCTGACGTTTTTCGTCGGGGCTTGATCTTTAACAGCAGGATTTTTAAGAGGTGACACATGATCGAAAAGTATTTGAAATTACAGAACGGCAGCGATATCAGAGGCGTGGCCATCGATGGGATAGAAGGCGAAACGCCGAATCTGACGGAGAGAGAAGCGGGGTTCATCGGGGAGAGCTTCGCCCTTTGGCTCAGCAAAAGGCTGGGTAAGGAACCGGAGGATCTGAAACTCGCAGCGGGCAGAGATCCCAGAATCACGGGATCATACTTGCTGGACGCGCTGGCCGAGGGGTTCGGCAGACACGGATGCGAATGTCTGGATTTCGGGATGGCATCCACGCCGGCAATGTTCATGGCCACAGTCTTCCCGCAGTTTAGCTGCGATGGCACGATCATGATTACAGCAAGCCACCTGCCGTTTAACCGAAACGGATTCAAATTTTTCACCCGGGAAGGCGGTCTGGAGAAGCAGGACATCAAGGAGATCCTGCAGCAGGCGGCGCAGCTGGATGAGGCGGACAGCAGGCAGGAAGGCGAGGACGCTGAGAGCAGAGTCAATATCAAACCTGCAGACATCATGACCCCTTACAGCCAGCACCTGAGAGAGCTCATCGTAGCGGGAGCCGGCCTCGGGGAAAGACCGTTAGAAGGCATGAAGATCGTTGTAGACGCGGGAAACGGCAGCGGCGGATTCTATGCCGGCTTGGTGCTGGAGCCTTTGGGCGCAGATGTAAGCGGCAGCCAGTTCCTGGAGCCGGATGGGACGTTCCCGAATCACGCGCCGAACCCGGAGAACAAAGAGGCCATGCAGTCCATATCTCAGCAGGTGCTTAAAACCGGCGCGCATATGGGCATCATCTTCGATACGGACGTAGACCGATCAGCCGCGGTGGACAGCAAAGGCCGCGAAATCGCCAGAAACGGAATCGTCGCTATGGCGGCGGCGCTGGTGGCGGAGGAGCATCCGGGGACAACGGTCGTAACGGACAGCATTACCAGCAGACAGCTTACCGAGTATATCGAAAAAGACCTGGGACTGAAGCACTTCAGATTCAAGAGGGGCTACAGGAATGTCATCAATAAATCGATAGAACTGAACAGAGAAGGCATAGATTCACAGCTGGCCATCGAAACCTCAGGCCACGCGGCGCTGAAGGAAAACTATTTCCTGGATGACGGCGCTTATCTGGCGACGAAGATCGTCATCAAAGCGGCGAAGCTCTTTCAGGAAGGGCTGATGATTGACAGCGTCATCGAGGATCTGCAGGATCCGGCAGACGAAGTCGAAATCAGGATACCGATCAAAGGTGAAGAGTTCGGACCGTATGGAGATAAAGTTCTGGAGGATCTGCAGAGCTTCGTTTTGGCAAATGGCGACGGCAGCGGCGGTGCCGGGATGCCTCTTTCACTGGAGACGCCGAATTATGAAGGCGTCAGGATCAATTTCCCTGACGGATGGTGTCTGCTGAGAAAATCCCTCCACGATCCGATCCTGCCGCTGAATATCGCATCGGATGCTGCGGATGGCAGTTCTGCGATCAGGCGGGTGATCGGAGAATTCCTGGCGGATTATGACCAGCTAGATCTTTCGAAGTTCTGTGTGACTTGTGACAACATGAAAGTCCTGGAGAAGAGGACGGATGAAGCGGGCCTGTCATACTATCAGATGATGGAAAACGCCGGCACCGGAGCCTTTGAAGTCATAGCCAGAGCCCTGTCCGAAGCCGGCAAGGGAGCAGGCAGCGCAGTCACGGTGGTTTGCGGCAAAGGCAATAACGGCGGCGACGGATTTGTGGTCGCGAGGAAACTGAATGAGGCCGGATACGATGTCAACGTGGTGCTTGCCGACGGAGAGCCTAAGACGGATGACGCCATGACGAACTATGAGCTGGTGAGGGATCTGATTACGGACGTTGAAAGCGCCCGCGCTCCGGAAGCTGTCGTGGATGCCATCTACGGCACGGGCTTCAGAGGGGAACTTTCCGGCAGCGGTCTGGAAGCGGTACAGTACATCAACGAAGCCGGCCAGGCAGGCGCTCTGGTGTTCGCCTTGGACATACCATCCGGTATGGGCGGCGATTTGACGGATGAAGCGGCGCTGGATCCAAATACCGTAAGGGCGGATCATACCGTGACCTTCCACGCCAGAAAACCGGTGCACATGCAGAAATTCGCCGGAAAGTACTGCGGCAGGATTCACACGATAGACATTGGAATCAAGGGATATGAATAAGGAATTAAGAGAAAAGTTAAATAAACTGGAAGAGATCCTCCGGGGTTACGGGCAGATGATCGTAGCATTCTCCGGCGGGGTGGACAGCACCTTCCTGCTGGCCTTTGCGTATCAGCTTTGGGGAGATGACAGAGTGGCGGCCATTACGGCCACAGGACCGCACTTCGCCAAGGACGAGACGGAGTACGCCAGAGAAGTCTGCGACAGACTGGGAATCAGTCACAAAAGCATGGATGTGAGCTACGTCCTGAACATGATCAAGAGAAATCCAGAAGATCGGTGCTATCACTGCAAGAGGGAGATCTTCTCGAATCTGAAGGAGCGCGCGGACATGGTGGGAAGCGTTCTGGCGGACGGGACGAATGTGGATGATATGTCGGACTACCGTCCGGGCCACAAGGCCATTGTGGAGCTGGGAGTGTCCAGTCCTCTTAAAGACGCGGGCCTCACGAAGCAGGATATCAGAGACGCGCTGAAGGACATGATGGATCGAGACGAGGCGCTCAGCGCCGCGCTGGATAACGCGTTTACTGCCATCTGGGACAAGCCGGCCTTTGCGTGTCTGGCATCCAGAGTCCCGTATGGCGAGACCATAACCGAAGAGAAACTGAACGCCATCTATCAGGGAGAGCTGTATCTCAGAAACCGCGGCTTCGATCAGGTCAGAGTCAGATGCCACGAGATCGCCGGCAGAGTCAGCGGCAACAACA
Source organism: Bacillota bacterium (assembly GCA_030530285.1). GTDB lineage: Bacteria > Bacillota > Clostridia > Peptostreptococcales > Anaerovoracaceae > Lentihominibacter. Next base: position 49,005 of record JAUMVD010000008.1, read on the forward strand.
GCAGATTCATCGCGCGGATCGAGCTGAGACCCGAAGATATGAGAAGATTCTGTTCCGGTGACATGTTCCGGGAAACCGAGGCAGCGCTTCAGGACGCCGGGTTCGAATACGTGACCCTGGATCTGGGCGGATACGCCAAGGGCAAGCTCAACGGTCAGCTGATGCCAGGCGCTGCGCCGGACCGCAGCCCGGATCAGGCTCCCGACCGCATCGCGGTGACGGAGACGGTGCGCCGCGGCAATGCGGAGAACGTGGAGACGGCGGACATCATGGCGGAGATCGACAGATTCCTGCGCGAGACCAGAAATACCAGATATTCATTTGAAGATTTCGTGGAAATCATCAGGCGCCTTAGACAGCCGGACGGCTGCCCGTGGGACAGAGCCCAGACCCACGAAAGTCTGAAGAAGCATATGGTGGAGGAGGCCAACGAAGTTCTGGACGCCATCGATGAAGGAAATAGCAGACACATCTGCGAAGAACTGGGTGATGTGCTTTTGCAAATCGTCCTGAACGCGCAAATCGCCAGCGAAGCCGGCGATTTCGATATCGATGATGTCGTGCAGGCGGTTGCGGAGAAAATGGTCCGCAGACACCCGCACGTCTTTGGTAATATAGATGTATCGTCAATCGACGAAGGGCTTGATCTCTGGGAGGAGATCAAGAAGCGGGAGAAGATGGTTCGGTAGGCTTTTGCCTGGTGCTGATCGGCAGGTTCGCCACAACGATGGCCGCGAACATGATCACGCAGCCTGCGATCTCTCGGAATGACATCATCTCTCCCAGGATGATCATACCTGCGATAAGAGCGAATACTGATTCGAGACAGAGTATCATGGATGCGATGGCCGGATCAGTATCTTTTTGTCCGACGACCTGCAGGGTGTAAGCGACACCGCAGGACATGATGCCCGCGTACAGCAGCGTGAACCAGGATCCGGTAATGCTGCCGAAGGTCGGAATGGCGTGCCCCAGGGCGGGATCCGCAAACGGCATGATGATCAGGGACAAAAGCCCCGCCACGAAGAACTGTATGCAGGAAAGCTTGACGCCGTCCACTTTAGGGGAGAAGTGGTCGATGACCAGAATGTGCACGGCGAAGCAGCCGGCGCAAACCAGGATGATGATATCGCCGATGTTGACGCTGCCAAACCCGGAGGACGGGATGCACAGCAGATAAAGCCCGATGGCCGAAGCCGCCACGCAGCACCACATGATCGGTGTGATTCGCTTCTTCAGGAAAAGGCCCATGAGCGGAACGATGACAACGTAGAGGGCCGTGATGAATCCGGTATGGGAAACGGACGTGTAGTAGAGTCCCACCTGCTGCACATTGCCGGCCGCGCAAAGCGCCAGCCCGCAGCAGATGCCGCCGATAATGAGCGTCTTATTGATCGGTTCTTTTTCTTTCTTTGTCCTGTTCATGATCAGGATCACAGGGATCAGCGCCAGCGCGCCGATCAGAGTACGGATGCCGTTAAAGGCCACCGGACCCAGCAGATCCATGCCTTCTTTCTGGGCCACAAAGGCCGTACCCCATATGATGGCTGTCGTCATTAACAGCGCATTGCCTTTCATCTGGCTCTTCATTTCTTTCCTCCGTTCTTATATCAGCGGTTCCTCGTCTAGTATACTATATATCTTGTGCATTTTGGCAAACATATATAACTGCACGTATGCGTCATCCGAAAGGGATATGCCAAGCACTTCTTTGACTTTGTTGATCCGATAGCGGATGGTGTTCCCGTGTTGAAACATCTTTCTGGCGGTAAGCGCCACGTCGCCGTGACATCCGATATAGCACAGCAGCGTTTCCAGCAGATGGGAAGCGTGCTTTTGGTCGTGATCCTGCAGCTGCTGCAGGGTTTTGCGGTAGAACCGCACGTGCGGCCGGCTGTCCAGATTCGGGAGGATCAGACCGTCCGATCCGATGTCGCAGAATCGCTTCTCGCCTTCTTCGTTCACAAATGCGCTGAGCGCGGCGCTCAGAGCTTCCGTCACCGCCTCCTGCAAAAGCCCCAGCCCTGCTTGGGATCGGAAAAGCCGATGCAGAATTTGTCCGGATCGACCATGAAACCCGCCAGGATCTGCCTGAGGGAGTCCTCGTCAGAAGGAATCAACTCATCGGATGTGTAGATGATCACGATGCATCTGCTGCACTTGATGAAGGCGTCGCCGCTCTTGTAAATGTACAGGTTATGGGTCAGGGTCTTGCGGTAATCCTCCAGCGCGCGCTCCAAGGTCATGTCGATGTCTTCTGTCACCGGTATGCAGCAGCAGCAAAGCAGGTTGTCATTAAACAGCGGATTCAGCTTCTTGGCGATGGACACCGTCATGTCTTCACTGCTCTCCATCAGGAACCGCAGGTAATCCAGGGACACGCGGTTCGCATCGTTGTAAAATACCGCGGACCGGATGGCGAAGATCAGATCTTCCAGATACGCCTGCGTGTAGAGGAACAGCGGCGTGCGGTGGGTGTTTGCCATATCCAGTATGTCCTGCGGGATGCTGAAGGCGTCAGGGTCTGCCACCTTGATGCCGATGGCGGCGGCGTTTACCTGAAACAGCGCCTTAAATCGTTCACGCATGCCTTCGGGCGTCTGTCCCGTCATATACAGGGTGATGAACACGAAATCCTCCGGATGAAAATCCTTAGCGATATCTTCAGGTGTTTCCCAGTCCAGGATGCTGGTTCCCGATACATTGTTATACAGTCCCGAAGAGTCGGAAATCAGTTTGAATGATTCGAATTCCTTCAGGGACAGAAGATCGATGACTTTGAGCATATCGCAAACCTCACTTGTTACAGCTTCGTTTGTAAAAGAAACAACGTTCTCCTAGAAGTATAACAATCAGATCTCTGTAATACAAGTAAAACACGACATCACCGCAGCTGTCTATTGTAATAATTACAAAAATACGCCTGCAAAATGGTATCCAGGACAACGCTTTGCTATTGAAATCACAGAGGCGGATGGTAGAATCTAGATAAGATGAGTAAAGGAGGTATAAACCATGAGTAAATTCCAATTTGATGTTCAGAAATTCAGAAGCGAATTCCCGGCGTGCAGCCTGCAGGTCGCCGGCGCGCCGATAGCATATCTGGATGGCCCCGGCGGAACGCAGGTGCCGCAGAGAGTCGTCGACGCAATCACGGGATACCTTATCAACGATAACGCTAACGAGGGCGGCAATTTCAAAGCCAGCTACAAAACAGACGAAGTCGAGCAGGAGGCCTTCCGGGCCGCGGCTGACTTTTTGGGATGTTCCCCGCAGGAGGTGGGCTTCAGCGTAGGCTCCACCCAGCACAGCTACAACTTCTCCGTTAATATCGCCAAGACCCTCAAGCCGGGGGATGAGCTGATCATCACGGAGATCGACCACCGCTGCAACAGTCAGCCTTGGAGGAGACTGGGCAAGCTGGGATTCGAAGTCAAGCAGGTCAGACTGGATACCGAGACCCAGCAGCTGGACTTCGAGGACTTTAAGAACAAGCTGTCGGATCGCACGAAGGTCGTGGCGGTGAACTGGGCCAGCAACGCCATCGGCACGATAACCGACGTAAAGAAATACATCGACGCGGCCCATGAAGTGGGCGCCCTGACGGTAGTGGACGCGGTGCACTACGCGGCGCACCTTCCGATCGATGTCAAAGCCATCGGCACCGATGTGCTTTTGTGCTCGCCGTATAAATTCTTCGGACCGCACATGGGTCTGGCATATATGAACAGTGAACTGCTGGAAAGCCTGGAGTTCAACAACGCGGGAGCAGAGGACATTGCTCACGGCAGCCGCAAGTTCCACATGGCCACGCCGCAGTACGAGTTCCTGGCGGGCATGACGGAAGCCATCAACTTCATCGCGGATACCGGAGCGGAATACGCGCCGTTCTTTGAGGAGGAGCTCGCAGGACTGGAAGGCCGCAGGAGAAATGTGGTCGCCGGCATGCTGGCCTTCGACGCGTACGAAGCGCCTTTGTCCGAGAAACTGAGAAAAGGCCTCAGGAGACTGCCGGGGGTAACGGTATACGGTCCTGAGGAAGGGCAGCCGAGAACGCCGACTGTTGCCTTCACCATGGAAGGATACGCCCCGGAATTCGTCACCAAGATCCTGGGGGACAAAGGCATCAACTCCTGGCACGGAGACTTCTACGCCATCGAGGTCATCTCCGCATTCGGCCTGACGGAGTCCGGCGGACTGATCCGCGTGGGGATGGCGCCGTACTGCACGGAGTCGGATATCGACCGCACACTGGCCACCATAACCGCCATCGCATACGGCGAATACGACTGAGATTAATCGCAATACACAACGGGAGTGCCGCATTCAGCGGCCTCCCTTTTACTTTGGAGTGAAAGAACACGCATTTCATGCATAGATCATGGGATTGCGCATTGCAGCGGCTGGCAATTATTTCCAATCATTGTTGTATCTCGCATGATTCTAAAAAAACTACAAAGCTCCCCTTCAGAACGCGGAAAACCTATCTTGAAAATAAGAAGTTTTGTTGTAAATGATTATTTTTCTCTTAAACTTCAAAATCCGACTGCGTTTTTTGTAGTTTTGTCGTCAGAAACGCAAAAACTACAACGAA
>JAUMVD010000064.1 GCA_030530285.1 Bacillota bacterium
AATTCAAAGAAAGGAAAATGTTGAGAACTCCCCTATGAGTTCAATATACAAGGAACAGGAATGGAAACATTTGCGCAGAAATTTCTTAAGATCTATGATCGAAAGGTGCTGAGCGGGGAAACCACATTCAGCAGATCGGGCATAAATAAAAATGATTTTACGAGACTTTGCATTGACGGAAGTTTCGTTTTTTCCCGCGAAGCGCTGGAAGTCATCAAAGAAAAAATGCCCCTGACGGATGAGGAATTCCAGGCATTGCTCGAGTACGTCGAGGACTAACAATTAACGGGAAAAGTTCCAAATAACACCATTTGAAAAAAATAAGATAATCTGTTAAAATTAAGAAAAGCATCGTCAGCTAGGAAGAGAAGGTATTCGATGGATAAGATGCAATTTGAGAAAGGACAGATCATCGTCTATGGTACCAGCGGCATTTGTGTTATTGACGACATCAAGCCGGTGAAGATCACGATGGATTCTAAGCCGGAGCTGTACTATGTCCTCAAATTATTGAAAGATGAGCAGTCAAAGGTATTCGTCCCTGTAAATAATGAGAAACTCACATCTAAAATGAGGGATCTTATGAAAAAGGAAGATATCATCGACATGCTCAAGGGCGGCAGAAGCGACATCATGGAGTGGAACACGGACAGGAGAGAGAGGGCTGAAACGTTTCGCGACATTTTAGTTGACGGCGTCAGCGATGATTTGCTTCGCATGGTCGTCTGCCTTTACGAGCGAAAGAAGAAGCTATACGTCACAGGCAAGAAACTCCCGGTCACTGACGGTAATACGCTCAAATCAGCTGTGAAATTGCTCGAAGAGGAAGTCGCCTACGTCTTGAATATCGAAGAGGATAAGGTCGGCGCTTACATCCGGAAGCAGTTGGGCATATCGGAAGATATGGAATTTGAACAGTAGGAACACCACTATACGTGGTGTTTTTTATCGCGCAGAAAACAGTTGACATATGGACATGCTGACTATATACTACACATAGTTAGATTATCTAATTATTTTCCTGATAATCTCGTTAATATGTAAGTTAACATTCAATTCAATTAAGAAAAAAGAGAGGTAAGAAACATGTTATTTGATCAGATCGCAGAAATCGTTGCAGAACACCTGGATTGTGACAAGGAAGAAATCAAGGCAGATTCAACATTTGAATCACTGGGAATCGATTCACTGGATGCAGTTGAACTGGTTATGAAGCTTGAAGAGAGTCTTGACGTACAGCTTGATCTGGACAGAGATCTCGCAACTATCGATGAACTGGTTAAGTTCGTAGAAGAAAAAATGAACTAAGGAACACAATAAGGGACATCATTATGAAAACAAGTAAGATAACTGAAATGCTGGGTATCAAATACCCGATATTTCAGGGTGGAATGGCATGGATAGCCGATGCTGAACTGGCAGCGGCTGTTTCGAATGCGGGTGGACTGGGCATCATCGCAGCAGGAAACGCCGACGCGGATTATGTCAGAAGCCAGATCAAGAAGGCCAAAGAGCTGACAGACAAACCTTTTGGCCTTAATATTATGCTTTTGAGCCCGTTTGCCGATGAGGTTGCGCAGGCAGCCGCGGATGAGAAGGTTGCTGTCGTAACGACAGGCGCAGGCAACCCGGCCAAATATATGAAACTGTGGCTTGATGCCGGCATCAAAGTTATACCGGTAGTTCCTTCCATTGCCTTTGCGAAACTGGCAGCCCGCAACGGTGCGGCGGCAGTCATCGCAGAAGGCGGTGAGAGCGGCGGCCATATCGGTGAACTCACCACTATGGCTTTGGTACCGCAGGTGTGTGATGCGGTAGACCTGCCTGTTATCGCGGCAGGCGGTATCGCGGATGGCAGAGGCATCGCTGCGGCTTTTGCGCTTGGCGCGGACGCGGTGCAGCTGGGAACCAGATTCTTGTCAGCGAAAGAGTGCAACATCCACGAAAACTACAAGAAAAAAGTTCTGAAGGCCGGAGACACAGCTACGGTCGTTACCGGCAGGAGACTGGGTCATCCTGTAAGGAGCATCAGAAATCAGTTCGCCAGAGAGTACGGCAAGATCGAGTATACTGACATATCCGATCAGGAACTGGACGATTTCGCTGCCGGCAGACTGCGCATGGCAGTCGTTGACGGCGATGAGAAGAACGGATGCTTCCTGGCGGGGCAGATCGCCGCAATGGTCACAGAAGAACAAACATGTGAAGAAATAATTGAAGACCTTATGAACGACGCGGACAGAGTTCTGAATAAGCTTGCGGAGATGAGCAAGTAAGCGAACAATAAGGTCAAGGAGGACATTTTTATGGGAAAGATTGCTTTTGTATTTGCAGGACAGGGTGCGCAGTATCCTGGAATGGGAAAAGACGTGGCAGAATACAGCAAGGCAGCCGGTGAAGTTTTCGCAAAGGCTGACGCAGTACGTCCGGAAACCAGCAGACAGTGTTTCGAAGGTACAGACGAAGAGCTCAAGGAAACGAAGAACACGCAGCCTTGTATTTACACGGTAGATTACGCCATCGCGGCAGCCCTTGAAGAAAAGGGCATCAAGGCCGACTTCGCGGCGGGATTTTCGCTGGGGGAACTGGCAGCGCTGGCATATGCAAAAGCTTTTGATTTCGAAAGTGGCCTCAAGCTTGTAAGCAAACGTGGAGAACTGATGCAGATCGCTTCAGAAAAACACGATACAGGCATGGCAGCTGTACTGAAGCTGTCAGACGAAAAGATCGAAGAGCTGGCCGCCGGTTATGACAATGTTTACCCTGTAAACTTCAACTGCAACGGCAATGTAACAGTAGCAGCTGACAGAGCGCAGCTGACTGATTTCGCTGCAGATGTCAAAGAAGCCGGCGGGCTGGCAAGAATTCTCAAAGTAAGCGGAGCCTTCCACTCGCCTTATATGGCTGAGGCTGCCGAAGGATTCGGTGAAGTCCTGGCAGGAGCTGATGTTTGTGAGAGCGAGATCCCTGTTTATTCCAACAGGACAGCTCTGCCGTACGAAGGGGACTATAAGGAACTCCTTCAGCAGCAGATCATCAATCCGGTAAGATGGAAGGATCTTATCGAGCACATGATCGAAGAAGGCGTGGACACATTCATCGAGCTGGGACCCGGCAAGGCGCTCACTTCGATGATCACTCGCATATCTAAGGAAGTAACCGCTCTCAACGTCAGTGACGTGGAGAGCCTGGAGAAAACAGTAGAAAGGATGTCAGGATGTTAAAAGGAAAAACAGCTGTAGTAACAGGCGGAAGCCAGGGCATCGGCAAGGTCACAGCGCTGAAGCTGGCCGAAGAAGGTGCTGATATCGTTATTATCCACATGGGAACAGAAGAAGATGCTGCAGCAGCATGTTCCGAGATAGAAGCGTACGGAGTGAAAGCAAAGGCCATCAGGCTCGACGTTGCGGATTTCGAGGGCGTGAAAAAAACCGTTGCTGACATCATAGGAGAATTCGGGACGATAGACGTTCTCGTTAACTGCGCCGGAATCACCAGAGACGGACTCATCGCCATGATGAAAGAAGAAAATTTCGACGCGGTCATCAATGTAAATCTTAAGGGAACATTCAACATGATCAGGCACTGCACCCCTTACTTCATCAAGCAAAAGGGCGGCGCCATCGTCAATGTTTCATCCGTATCAGGGATCATGGGCAATGCCGGCCAGGCGAACTACAGCACATCCAAGGCCGGAGTTATCGGTCTGACCAAGTCAACCGCCAAAGAGCTGGTGGCCAGAGGCGTCAGATGCAACGCGGTAGCTCCTGGATTTGTGGCGACTGCCATGACAGAAAACCTGAGCAAGAACAATAAACTCGTAGACGCTATTCCGATGAAGAGAATGGCAACACCTGAGGAAGTTGCGGACGTTATCGTGTTCCTGGCTTCCGACAAGGCGAGCTACGTAACCGGCGAAGTCATCAAGGTTGATGGCGGAATAGCGATGTAATGAGAGGTAATAATATGGATAGAAAAGTAGTAGTTACCGGGATGGGAGCAATCACTCCTCTCGGCAATGATGTAGATACATTATGGAATAACCTGATCGCGGGCAAACTGGGAATCGGACCGATCACCAGATTCGATACCACAGATTACGCGGTCAAGATCGGCGCTGAAGTCAAGGATTTCGATCCTAAGGACTACATGGAAAAAGGCGACGTCAGAAAATCAGACCACAACGTCCACATGGCAGTGGCAGCAGCCGTACAGGCAGTAGCTGACAGCGGCATCGAAGGTAACTTCGAGCCGGAAAGAGCGGGCGTTTACTTCGGATCCGGAATCGGCGGAATCGAAACATTTGAGGACACCTATCAGAAGCTCCTGGAAAAGGGACCGAGATTCGTATCCCCTTACTTCATTCCGATGATGATTCCGAACATGGCAGCGGGAACCATAGCCATCAGATATGGCATGAGAGGACCTGCTCTGCCATCGGTTTCAGCCTGCGCATCAGGAACCAACGCCATCGGTGAGGCGCTGAGAGCGGTAAGACACGGTTATACCGATGTGATGATCACAGGAGGAACAGAAGCAGCTCTGACAAGATCCAGCGTAGCGGGATTCATCAAGATGCAGGCGCTGAACATGACAGACGACGTGGAACACGCCAGTCTACCGTTCCACAAAGACAGAGGCGGATTCGTCATCGGTGAAGGCGCAGGAGCCCTGGTCATCGAAAGCGAAGAGCACGCTCTGGCAAGAGGTGCCAAGATATACGCGGAGCTTTGCGGATACGGCTCCACCTGCGACGCTTACCATATGACTGCACCGGATCCTGAAGCAAAGGCAGGATCGGCGGCCATCAGAGACGCATGGGTGGAAGGCGGATCACCTGACGCATCCAGGATATATGTCAACGCTCACGGCACAGGCACACCGCTGAACGACAAATCAGAGACCATCGCGCTCAAAAAAGTCTTCGGTGAGGACGCGTATAAGTTAATCATCAGTTCAACGAAGTCCATGACGGGACATATGCTCGGAGGCACGGGCGCGGTTGAAGCGATTGCTTCTATCCTGGCCATCAAAAACGGCATGATTCCGCCAACCATCGGACTGGATGTGCCTGATCCGGAATGCGATCTGGATTATACGCCGCTTACAGCGCGAAAGGCAGATGTGGATTTCGCTCTTTCCACTTCACTGGGATTCGGCGGACATAACGCCTGCGTAGCGTTCAAGAAGTACGAGAAATAATTGAGAACAACAGGAGATTTATTATGAATAAAGAAGAAATAATGGGTATCCTGCCGCATAGAGACAATATGCTTCTGGTAGAAGAGGCTGAGGTCGAAGAAGTCGAAGGTAAGGACGGAGAGATCAAGAAAGTATCCCACGGCAAGTATCACGTAAGGGGAGATGAATTCTTCCTGCAGGGACACTTCCCGGGCAACCCGATCGTTCCCGGCGTTATACTGTGCGAGATGATGGCGCAGTCCACATGCGTTTTATTGCAGGACGCCATGGAAGAAGGGATGTCCTCTCTGTTCACGGGACTCAAAGACGTGAAGTTCAAAAATCCGGTAAGACCGGGAGACACATTTGAATCGACATGCGAGATCACCAGGAAGATGCCGCCGTTTTACTTCGCCAAGGGTGAAGGCCGTGTCAACGGCAAACTGGCGGTAAAGGCTGAGTTTTCATTCGCGCTTGTCAAAGGCTGATCTACAGGAGATAAATCACATGAATAAAAAACTTGTTATCACAGGCATGGGAGCAATCACCCCAATCGGCATCGGCATCGACGCCTACTGGGAGAATCTTATCGCCGGTAAGACAGGTATCGATTACATTAGTTCAATAGATACAGAGGAACTCCCGGTAAAATTTGCCGGAGAGTGCAGGGATTTCGTGGCCAAGGAGTTCATGCCGAGAAAGCTCTCCAGCGAGATGGACCGATTCATGCAGATGGCTTTTGTCGCTGCAGCTGAGGCAATCGAGTCCGCAGGCGGCATCACAGATCCATACAGAACGGGCATCACAGTCGGCACCGCACTCAACGGCATCATGACGATAACGGATACCGAGAGAACATACAGCAAATCCGCATTCAAGAGGGTAGGACCGAGATTCCTGCCGAAATCACTGGGTAACGTCTGTGCCTCGCAGATCGCTATCGCCAACGACATACACGGTCCGAGCATGACTCTGAACACCGCCTGCGCGTCAGGCGGAGACGCCATTACACTGGCATCCATGTTCATCAACAGCGGCATGGCAGACGCCATGGTTGTAGCCGGAGCCGAGTCGGCGACTGAGCCGATCCTGATCCAGTCACTGGCAGGAGCCCAGGCTCTGTCCACATTCAATGAAGATCCTAAGAAAGCCTGCAGGCCTTTTGATCAAGACAGAGACGGCTTCGTACTTGGCGAAGGCGCAGGAGCTCTGGTCATCGAGACAGAGGAACACGCAAAGGCCAGAGGCGCGCAGATCTACGCGCAGATCGCCGGATGCGGGAATAACACCGATGCCTATCATCCTGTCACGCCTAGACCTGATGGTGAGGGAGAGATGCTGTGCATGAAGCAGGCTATGGAAATGGCCGGCATCGGCACTTCGGACATCGGCTATATCAACGCGCACGGTACGGCGACGATCAAAGGCGATATCGTAGAAAGCGAATCGGTAAAGACAGTATTTGGCGAGGACGCGAAAAACATCGTTCTCAATTCCACAAAGGCTGCCACGGGCCACATGATGGGCGCGGGGGGTGTTACCGAGGTCATCGCCTGCGTCAAAGCGCTTCAGACCGGTCTGGTAGCGCCTACGCTGAATCTGGATCACAAAGACCCTGAGTGCGACCTGAACTATGTATCCGAACTGACTAAGGTCGAAAACCTTGAATACGCCATGTCGAATGCTTTTGGATTTGGGGGACAGAACTCAAGTATTATCGTGGGCAAATACAATGGATGATTTTTCGAATGAATTCAATAAAGTGATCGTTGAGGCTTACCATAATCTGCTGCTTATGGAAGAGACGAAGCGAAAATACAGCAGCGCCAGCTTTTCGTTCAGAGACAGGAACGCGGTGGCGTTTTTGTTGCGCAATCCGGAAGGCACCAGAATCAGCGATCTGGCAGATTATCTCAAGATCAGCAGACCATCCACCACGACTTTGGTCAAGAAACTCGAAAAGCACGGTCTGATCGAGAGAGTTCCGAAGCCCGGCGACAGCAAGGGGACCCTGCTGAAGGTCACCAGAAAGGGCAAGAGGTTCTCATCCTATCAGCGCAGATACAGAGAACGTCTGACAGAGAGAGTGAACGAAGAATTCACGGATGAAGAAAAGGAAATTCTTTATAAGGGCTTTTGCAGGCTCAATGAATTCTTCATCGAAAGCATCAACGAATCAGAAGAAAAACATAAATAGGAGATCAAAATGAGCAGAATAAGATTTTATGCTGCGCTTTACATTGCCAAATTCATTGCCTTTGGCATAGGAATCGTGGCCAAAGACCGCGGAACGAATCTTCCCGGCAATATCGCTCTTAAAATAGATCCGCAGTTCATCAGTCATATCAAGGGACTGGATCCGGAAAACACCATATTCGTAACCGGCACCAACGGCAAGAGTACCACCACGAATCTGATGGCGCATGTTTTTGAAAAGGCGGGAATCAAGGCCGCCGTCAATCTGGCGGGAGCCAATCTCATCGGCGGAGCCGTGGTAACGCTTTTGCATCATTGCGGTCTGGACGGACAGCTCAAGGCCGATGTGGTATTGTTGGAGACGGACGAGCGCTTCATGCCGATCATCAGAAAACAGCTGCCGGCAAAGCACATATGCGTGACGAATATCCAGAAGGACCAGGTGCAGAGAAACGGGGAACCGGACATCATCTGGAGAAAAATCGCATCTGCCCTGGATGACGATGTGACGCTCTATGTCAACGGCGATGAGCCGAACGCCCTGAGCCTCGGCAAAACCGTGGGCAAATGTATTACCTACGGGGTGGATGAAAACGCGTCTTCCTTCGACAAGCAGGATGACTTTTTCTCCGTGACCATGCCGTGCCCGATCTGTCACGAACCGATTGTTTTTGATAAGTATAATATCGACAATATCGGCCCGTTCCACTGCAGCAGATGCGGGTTTGGAGCTGCGAAAAATAAATATCAGGCTCACGATATCGACTTCGAGAATAAAACATTCAGCGTGGATGGCGCGACGTACGCCTTTAAGTACAGCACGCCGTATTTCCTGTATTGTTACGTGGGTGCTCTGGCACTGGCCAGAGAATTCGGCGTATCTGAGGAAACCATCAGCGAAGCTTTTGAGGACTTCGTTAACATCGGCGGCAGGATGGAGACGATACAGGCCGCGGGAAAATCCATCAAATACCTGAGAATGAAGCAGGAAAACCCGGAGACCGTTCAGTCGGCGCTGAACGTCATCGCAGACGATCCGAACGAAAAACTGTTCCTGCTGGGTCTCGATGAGCTGGTGGATTTCGAGCCTCACTATACGAATACATTCTACACGTTTGACTGCGATTTCAGGAGGCTGATCGCTTCTAACGTCAGCAGGTGCATTTGCTTCTCAGGAACGGTGGCGTATGATGCCGCGCTGAGGATGCTTTATGATGGTTTCGACCCGGATAAGCTGACGGTGCTGCCGACAAACGATGACAAGACGATCGTCGAGGAAATGGCGAAATACGATATAGATAATGTATATCTGATAACGTGGCTGCATAAGTTTGAATCTTTAGCGGAGTACGCTAAGAATTACGGTGAAACACATGAATAATTTCGAGAAGTTCAATAGAATACGAAATAGCGCCAACAGGCGTACATACAGCATAAGCAATGAGAGCGAAGTGTCAGGTGACAATGGATTCAAGTTTCTCCACATACTGTGGCTGTATCCGGATGTCCTGAATATACATGGCGGCCGCGGTGACATCATGGGCCTCATGCACATATGCAATATGCTGGATATACCTGTAGAAATCGAACGCTGGGATACGATGCACAGCGAGATTCCGTGGGACTGGCCGGACATGATCTATATGAACAGCGGCGAGCTGAAATGCGCAGGAGATGTGGCAGCAGCCCTGCAGGCCCAGAGAGCGGGATTGGATAACTACATTTCCAGAGGCAAGTATATCATCGCTACCGGCAGTAGCGGGGCGATCCTGGCGAACAAGACGGAGAAGCTGGATGGTTCCGTCGTAAACGGTCTGGGACTTCTGGATATGAACTGGAAAGAAAGAGAATCCGTATGGGGCGATGACATCTGGTTTACAACCGAAAGCGGCCGTGACGTCATAGGGAATCAGATCCAGGTGGCTGACGTGTTTTTGAATCCGGGCCAAAACCCTCTGGGCAAGCTGGTTTATGGTAGAGGCAATAACGGAGGAGATGATGAGGGCGCCAGAAAAGGCAATATCATCTTCACAAGCTGTCTGGGACCTCTGGTCACCAAGAATCCGGAGTTCATTGCGGATATCCTGAAAGACGCTGCATATGACGCCGGAATCAGGGTCACAGCGGATCTCAGAGAGGACGAAATAGAGATCGAAAAACGCTCCGCGGAGTATATTAAGAATTTCATGCTGGGCAAGCTAAAAAATGAATAAATAGCTTGACAATCATAGAGCCAGATGGTACTATATTTCTTGCGGCGGCGTGAAAGAAAAGTCGCGAGTGTGGCGGTGTAGCTTAGTTGGCTAGAGCGTCCGGTTCATACCCGGAAGGTCGGT
>JAUMVD010000065.1 GCA_030530285.1 Bacillota bacterium
CTCCTTTGAAATAATAATTAGCTAGCTATTATTCACGCCTAATTATTTAGCAACTACCGTGCCAATCCATTTTTTTGGTGTTTTCAAGCGTTGTTAATTAGTTATTGGTGCGTTTTTAGATATTATTTAGTGATGTTTTGCTGTCAATCACTTATTTCGCCCTATTATTACACCATCTTCTTGTTCTGCAACGAATAAAAAAGCCAGGCAGCGTGTGCCTGACTTGATTCATGATAGTGACTTGATTCATGATATTTCCCTGCAATGATCAGAGCGTCCTTTTGTTTCTTCTGACTGCGGCCAGTCTGTCCATGTCGCCGCTTCCGATGGCGTGATCCAGGGCGGCAACGATTCTGTCCTTGCGCCTGAGGAAAGCCGGGCCTGTCAGATTTGCCGCCACCGTGTGATGGGTGATGAACGAACAGTCGCAGGTCAGATTCTCCACGAAGGTCTTCAGTTCCTCCAGCATTTCCTTTTCAGACAGGGGATCGAATTCGCCGCGCTGCGCCTCCTCAAGAAGCGGCGTTCCCGGGAAAAGCGTCAGACCGCCGGTTCCCACCAGCATCGGTTTACACTGGCTGAAAATCTTCGCTGAATTGACCGCATGTTCATGGCTGTGAGATCTGCCGGCAACACCGTTCAGGAAGGTCATCCAGTAATCGATGCCCGCTTCCTCCAGCTTGAGGCACTGCTCCAGAATATCCGCGGCATGGTACCCCTTGTTGATGCGGTCGATGCCCCAGTCGCTGAAGGCCATCTTCTTCCGGCAGCAGTAGTTCACTGCTAAAACCCGATGGCGCAGCCGTCTTTGCGGTCATCGGAACCGCCGGCAAATGCCCCTGTCTGCGGGTCGATTAAGATTCCCTGATACCCGCCGTAAACGTCGAAGGCGTCAATCAATTGATGCCCTCTTTCAATCAGTCCCAGCCGCACATCCCACGGGATCTCCGATTCCAGAGCAACGCCCTCTGCCGTATGGCAGACTCTCGGCGCCTCACCGGCTTCCTGTACGTTCATGCCGAACTCCAGCATGTTCAAAAGCACCTGCACGTGCCCCTGCGGCTGCATATCACCGCCCATGACACCGAAACTGAACCACGGTTTGCCGTCCTTCATCACCATGGCGGGGATGATGGTATGGAGCGGCCTTTTGTGAGGCTGCAGCCCATTGAAGTGGCCTTCTTCCAAAGAAAACAGACTGCCCCGATTCTGCATGATGATCCCTGTACCTTCCGGCACCACACCGGAGCCGAATTCTTTAAATATACTGGTGATAAAGGAAATCACATTCCCGTTTTGATCCGCCGCAGTCAGATAAACCGTATCCGATGACTTGAGATCCCATTCCGCCGGGTCACTGGCTGCCTTTCCGTCGATCTGCGCTCTCCTCTCAGCGGCGTATTCCTTTGATATCAGCCGTTCCAGCGGTATGTCATTAAAGTTTCCGTCAGAAATAAATCTCGCCCTGTCCGCGAAAGCCGCCTTCTTGGCTTCTATGATCAAATGCAGGTATTCGGCGGAATTATGGCCGCAAGCCTTAAGATCATATCCTTCCAGTATATTCAGCATCTCCAAGACCATGGCCCCCTGTGTGTTTGGCGGAAGCTCATAGACATCATAGCCCTTATAATTCGTGCTGACCGGACTGACCCAGTCCCCGTGATGACACCCGAAGTCCTGTGGTGTCAAATGTCCGCCCAGCTTTGCCATGCCGCTGCACATGGCCTTCGCCAGATCACCCTGATAGAACGCATCCCGTCCGTGCGCCGCAATCATCTGGAGGCTCTTGGCCAGATCGGGATTTCGGAATACATCCCCGGCCTTTGGCGCCTTCCCGCCGGGCAGGAATACTCTCCCGGACTCTTCTGTAATCAGCGCGTTTTGGTTCATTTGCCACTGTTGCGCTATGATTTCAGAAACGGGAAAGCCCTCTTCGGCATACATGATGGCCGGTGCCAGCAGCTCCTCCAGCGTCATGGTCCCGTATCTTTCCAGCAGCATGTCCCATGCGTCTACCGCACCGGGGACGGTAATCGTATGAACGCCCCGCAGCGGCATTGTTTCACACGCGATTTCTTCTTTGAGCCGCCTGCTGTCCATCGATCCGGCTGAACGCCCGCTTCCGTTCAGTCCCACCAGCTGCTTCTTATCGTTGTCCCAGTATATCGCAAAGGCATCGCCGCCGATGCTGGTGGCGAATGGTTCCACCACGCCCAGAACTGCTGAGGCCGCCACCGCTGCGTCAACAGCGCCGCCGTCCTTCATGAGAACCTCAAGACCCGCCGCGGCAGCCAAAGGCTGGCTCGTGGCGATCATGCCGTTTTTGCTTCTTACCACAGATCTTCCGCTGCCAGTCTTTACCGGTCTGTCACCCATAGCCTTTCTCCTTGTCATTGATCCCGCAACTGAAAAAGCAGGACACGCCTGCACGAAATCGCGCCGTTGATCCTGCTTTTGATTGCGAATTATTCCTCTTCGATCGTAACCTTCTTCATTCTCTGCGCCTGCTTAGGCTTATCGCTCATATCTCTCGGCGCGCTGACGATCTGATCCGCTACGTCCATTCCCTCGATGATCTTGCCGAAGGCCGCATACTGACCGTCGAGATGCGGCGCGTCGTGCACCATGATAAAGAACTGTGAGCCGGCTGAATTCGGCATCATGGTTCTGGCCATGGACATTACGCCTCTGTCGTGTTTCAGATCATTCTTGAATCCGTTCATGGTGAACTCGCCTTCGATGGTCCAGCCCGGGCCGCCTGTGCCGTTGCCCTTTGGGCAGCCGCCCTGGATCATGAATCCCGGGATTACTCTGTGAAAAATCAGTCCATCGTAAAATCCGCTTTCAACGAGCTTAACAAAATTTTCTACTGTTTTAGGCGCGATTTCCGGATACAGTTCTCCTCTCATCACGCCGCCGTCTTCCATTTCGATTCTTACGTATTTCATTATTGTCCTCCAATTATTTAATTTCACGCATTCTGAATGCGTTGTATTCCAGTTTGCCGTCTTCCAGAAGATGCCAGAATTCATCCTTCAAAAACTCCGGATACAGGACTTCCAGATCTGCCATTTCCTCTTTGCTCATGAATCGGACTTCTCTGAGCACCTGCTCATTCTCCGCCAGCTCCGGATCATAACCCAGCTTCATATTACCGGTACCGGACTTCAGCTCACCGAGAAAGAAATTGACAAATCTCTGGCCCCTGTCCGACACTTCCTCAACGTGCCAGAGCAGCCGGCTGATTTCGATATCCAGTTCGGTTTCTTCCTGCACTTCTCTGACCGCTGCGTCTACAGCGCTTTCCCCTTCTTCGATGCCGCCTCCCGGCACCATCCAGATATTTTTGCCTCCATGATTCTGCCTTACCAAAAGCATTCTGCCTTCTTCATCGAGAAGTATGACTCTCACTCCGCCTGTCCACATATTCCCACTCCTCTAAACAATTACATGAAACCGCCTATCATTGCTCCGATAAATCCCATGAAGAGCATCACCCAGATCGGCTTGATCTTCGTGAAGCAGATCAGCAGGATCGAAGCCGCGAAAATGCATATTGCCACCGGTTCGTAATAACCGATTTCCGCCATGTGTGACGATACCAGAGATCCTTTCACCAGCACTCCGTCCGCAATAAACACCACAGCCGCCGCGATCAGCCCGATGGTCGCAGGCCTTATGCCGGCAAAGGCTCCCTGCACGTACGTGTTGGTTTTGAATCTTTCCAGCACCCTGATCACGATCATCATAATGATGAAGCACGGCAGGCACACAGCCACCGTCGCTACGATCGCTCCCGGAATTCCCGCCGTCTGCAGCCCCACGTAGGTGGCCGCGTTGACCGCTACCGGACCCGGTGTGACCTGTGACAGCGCTACGAGATCCGAAAAATCCGTTCCGCTCATGATGCCCACCGACTGCACGCTCTGATAGATCAGAGGCAGCATGGCATTGCCGCCGCCAAAGGCAAACAGCCCGACTTTGAAGAAGATATAAAAGAGGGTGAAATATACATTCATCTTTCATCCCTCCCGTCCGCTTCTTTTTTTACCAGCAGACTGCTATATATGATGCCTATGATGATGCTGATCAGAATGACGAGCGCCGCGTTTACCCCGCAGAATCCTACGGCGATCAGCGCCCCCGCTGCCATGCATATCGTAAACACGTTGATTTTTCTAAAGAGTTTCAGCGCAGACACGAGGATCAGCCCGCATACAGCCGCCTTGATCCCCATGAACGCTCCCATGACGAAACCGTTCTCGCCGATCTGATCCAGCAGCGCCATGGCGATTACGATGGCCAGGAACGCGGGGATCACTACGCCTATCGTGGCCGCTATGGCTCCGGGCATCTTTCGCTTTTTATACCCGATAAAGGTCGCCATATTGACCGCGATAACACCGGGCAGTGACTGACCCATCGCGATGCAGTCGATCATTTCTTCATCCGTCAGCCATTTCTTGTCCTCCACAGCGATCTGCTGCATCTGCGGGATCATCGCCGCTCCGCCGCCTATCGTAAAGGCTCCGATCTTAAAAAACTCCCAAAAAAGTCTTCCAAGTCCGGCGGAACTATCGGTTGTAGAAATTTCTCCCGTCTTTTTCTGCATTTACGATTTCTATTGCCTTTGCAATACCTTCATCTACTGATAACTCTACTTTATCGGCATCTCGTCTGAGCTTGTACTCGATCATTCCGTCCGCCGCGCCGCGTCCTACCGTGATCCTTACCGGTATGCCCAGCAGATCGGCGTCTTTGAATTTGACGCCCGGACGTTCTTTCCTGTCGTCCAGAATCACTTCTACTCCTGCCTTGCCCAGCTCCTCATACAGCTTCGAAGCGACTGCGGCCTGGGCTTCGTCCTCCGGCTTCATGACAGTGATGATCACGTGATACGGCGCCACTGACATCGGCCAGATGATACCGTTTTCGTCATGATTCTCCGGCATATCGATAATGGCCTGGAATGTTCTGGACACGCCGATGCCGTAGCATCCCATCAGAATCGGATGATCCTTCTGGTTTTCGTCTTTATAGATGGCTCCCATCGGCTCTGAGTATTTGGTCCCCAGCTTAAAGATCTGGCCGACTTCAACTCCCCTGGCGTGCTTGATCGGCGCGCCGCATACAGGGCAAGGATCGCCTTCCAGAAGGCTCTTGATGTCAACCACCAGATCAGCCTCGTAGTCTCTGCCGTAGTTTACATTTTTGATATGATAATCTTTTTCGCACGCTCCGGCCACCAGATTCCTAAGGCCCGGAACTTCCGAATCCACTACGATCTTGCAGTCATGCAGTCCCACAGGTCCTGTGAATCCGCCGACGCATCCGCAGGCTTCCGCCATTTTTTCTTCGTCCGCGAACTCGATGGAAAACTCATTGATTCCCAGCGCATTCACCAGCTTCGTCATATTCAGCTCTCTGTCGCCGCGGATAAACGCAGCCACATACCCGTCTTGATTGCCCTCCACATCGTATGTGACGAAGAGCAAAGCCTTCAGCGTCTGTTTCTGATCGACACCCAGAAAATCCGCCACTTCTTCAATGGTCTTTGTTCCCGGCGTGTTCACTTTTTCCATCGGAAGCATTTCTTCATCCGAAGCCTTTGCATCAACGCACTCCGCCTTCTCGACGGTGGTGGCCATGTCGCACGTCTCGCAGTAGCAGATCTCGCTTTCGCCGTATTCGCAAAGTGCTGTGAACTCGTGGGATCCGCTGCCGCCTATGGCTCCGTTATCGGCTTCTACCGGTCTGAAGGTGAGGCCGCACCTGGTAAATACGTTGGTGTATGCCTCGTACATTCCCTGATAGCTTTCTTCGAGTCCCGCTTCGTCTTTATCGAAGGAATAATTGTCCTTCATGATAAAGTCTCTCGACCTCATCATGCCGAAACGCGGTCTCGCCTCATCTCTGAATTTATTTGAAAATTGATAGAGCTGGATCGGCAGCTGTCTGTAGGAAGTGATATCGTTTCTGACGATGTCCGTAAAAATTTCCTCTGCCGTTGGGCCCAGACAGAACCCTCTGCCGTTTCTGTCCTCTACTCTCCACATTTCGGGACCGTAGGCGCTCCATCTGCCGGATTCCTCCCAAAGCTCTCCCGGCTGCAGCACGGATGTGTTGATCTCCTGACAGCCCTTGGCATCCATTTCTTCCCGCACGATGTTCTGGATTTTTCTGACTGTCCTCCATCCCATCGGCATGTAGCTGTAGATGCCGGCAGCTGTTTTTTTGATCATGCCGGATCGCAAAAGCAAGATATGGCTTGGGATTTCCGCCTCATTCGGCACTTCCCGCAATGTTTTAAAATATGATTTTGATAATTTCATTCGTAAGCTTCTCCTTGATGTTTTTTATCTGTATATGGATGCCACAGACTGCGCGGCGATCCCTTCACCTGAGCCGGTGAATCCGAGTCCTTCCGTGGTCGTCCCCTTGACATTGATGCGGTTTTCATCCACGTCAAGTATCTCCGCGATATTCTGTCGCATCTGCTCTATATACGGAGCGACCTTTGGCTGCTGACAGATGACCGTCACATCCACGTTAGCGACTCTATAATAGCTTTCATCCAAAAGCTCTTTGACTTTCTCCAGCAGCTTCATGCTGCTCACGCCTCTGTAGCGTTCGTCGGTGTCAGGGAAATAGTGCCCGATGTCTCCGAACCCTGCGGCGCCCAGCAGAGCGTCCATGACAGCATGCAGCAAAACGTCGGCGTCTGAATGGCCCAAAAGGCCTTTTTCCCATGGTATTTCCACGCCTCCCAGAATGAGTTTCCTGCCTTCTACCAGCCTGTGAACGTCAAACCCGGTCCCGATTCTGTTTTCCGGAGGAAGATCCTCCTTCGTGGTGATCTTGATGTTGCCGTAGTCACCGTCAACCATGGCGATCTCATATCCGGCCCGCTCGACGATCGAAGCGTCATCCGTTCCCCGGTAGCTGTCATCGTAAGCCTTTTCGTAGGATTCGATGAGGATCGACTTCCTGAATCCCTGCGGCGTCTGGACGTTGAAATAATCATCCCTGTCCACGCTTTCGCTCTGACCCTGTGACGCGCCGGCTTTCCTGACACTGTTGGTCATGGCGACACACGCTACCGCGGCTCCCTTTTCTTCGGTGGCCCGAAGCACATTCATGATGACGTCTTCATTGACAAAAGGCCTCGCCGCGTCGTGGATCAGCACGTAAGAAACCCCCGGTCTCCTCTGGTTGACCACCTGCAGCGCGTTGAATACCGAATCCTGTCTCTCCTTGCCGCCGGCGACGATCGCGTCGACTTTTTTGATGTTGCTGGATTCCACGATTTCTTTGCAAAAATCCATGTAGTCTTTGTTGGTTACGATAAAAATGTAATCGATGGCATCCAGATGCTCAAAGGCTTTGATCGTCTTGGTGATGACATGTTCTCCGCCGATCTTAAGGTACTGTTTCGGCACCGATGCGCCCACGCGCTTGCCAAGCCCTGCGGCAGCAATGATTACAGCCGTTCTCTTATTGTTATACATGATTCGTCACCTCGCCTAAGGATTACCGGCAGGCTTCGCGAATATCATCCTGCCCGCGGATGTCTGAAGCACACTGGTCACAGTGACCTTCATGGTCTGTCCGATAAACTTCCTGCCGTCTTCTACTACTATCATCGTACCGTCATCCAGATACGCGACTGCCTGACTGCGTTCTTTGCCCTCTTTGACGAGAGAAATGAGCATTTCCTCGCCGGGCAGAACCACAGGCTTCAACGTATTTGCCAGCTCATTGATATTCAGCACAGGAACGCCTTTGATTCCCGCGACTTTATTCAGGTTGAAATCATTGGTAACGACTTTGCCGTTCATGATCTGCGCCAGCTTCAGCAGTTTGACATCCACCTCAGGAATCTCATCCAGAGCCTTTTCCTCCGTGGTATTATAGATCTCTATACCGTACTCGCTCTGTATCTTATTGAGGACATCCAAACCGCGCCTGCCTCTGTTTCGTTTGAGACTGTCGGACGAATCCGCAATGTGTCTCAGTTCCACCAGAACGAATTCCGGAATCACGATAGGGCCTTCGATAAATCCTGTTTTCATGATATCCGATATTCTGCCGTCGATAATGACGCTGGTGTCAAATATTTTTGGCGTCGCGTCAGTTTTTTGTTTGCCTCCGCGGCCTCCGACAGAAGATATTTTTCTTGACGTCAACCACAAAGATGTGATTTCTTTAGCTTTGCTGTTAGCGACAATAATGCCCAGCCCGCCAAAGATCACGAAGCTCAGAATATTGAGGATAATATTCAGGACTGGTATTTCTATGCTGGAAAAAACGCCCCTGCTGATTAAAAATGCAACAATAAGTCCGATAATAAGTCCAATCGTAGCCGAAATCAAATCGTTGACCGATGTATTGCTAAGGTCGGATTCCAGGTTAGTAGCGGCTTTTCTCCCGCCTCTCGTGAACACGGGGAACAGTTTATAAAAAATTAATCCAAAAATAAATACCAGCGTCACGACTACAAATGCTTTTTCCGCCGTGCCGAGACTGTTCTCCAGATCGTATCCGTTGAGCCCGCATAAATACACCAAAAGCTGATACATCCCATAGCCGACAACTAAACCGACTATGGTCAATATGCCTCTGAAAAATTTCTTTAACATCACCTCACCTCCTTTCCCAAAATTTTTTACCGGTATGCTTTAGCATTGGGCGAGTTTAAATCGCGCTGTCAATCATCTCGTCAGCCTCTTCTTCTCCGATGTCAAGCACCAGCATCACTTCACTCTGCAGTATCTTGCGGGCATTAGAAAGCATTTTCTTCTCGCCTGCAGAGAGTCTGTTCTCACGGTTGATTCTTGTCAGGTTTCTTACGATCTCAGCAACTGCGATGATTTCGCCGCTTTTGATCTTTTCCATGTTATCTCTGTATCTCTTGTTCCAGTTCCCTGTCATTTCACTGGACTCAAGGCTCAGAACAGCGATGGCCTTTTCAAGTTCACTCGATGATACTATAGGTCTTACTCCAATGTCATCACAATTATCAACGGGGATCATGACTTCCATGTCACCGCAGGGAACATTCAGCAAATAATAATCTTTGACTTCCCCGAGGATCTCACGTTTGTCAATTTTCTTGATGACCCCTGCCCCATGCATAGGATACAGGATCTTATCTCCTGTTTTATACATAAAGTCCTCCTAGCCATACCTTTTAATATTATATCATAAAACATTTGTCGGACAAACTAAATGTGGTACAATTAAGCTGTGTTTACTCTTAATTGTCAAGACATATGTTACACTCTGAGAAATACTCCGACACTACCT
>JAUMVD010000066.1 GCA_030530285.1 Bacillota bacterium
TTTTTAATGGCTCATTTATTGTGATTATGTGTCTAAAAAACGTTGACTAGTGCATAGCGGGGTTGGATTGTGCGAAAGACTTGGGGGCGAGAGTTATTAATATGTCTTTGGGGTACAATAACACCAGTTTAGATGTGCATGGGAAAAAGCATGATGATGTAGCATTAAGAAATAAACTCAACGAGCTGAACAATGAAGGGGTAGTTGTTGTGTGCTCGGCTGGAAATAAAAATAACACCAAGCCTTGGAACCCTTCAGATTTTAGATCCACGATTTCTGTTATGGCTGCAAAGCATTATTATGATGCATGGTCGAATGTAAAAAAGGATTCCTCAAATTATGGGAAAAGGAAAGACCTGTGTGCACCGGGAAGCGATATTCCGGCGTGTTCTATGAATGGCGGTTATAGAACAAGCGGAGCTACTTCTGCTGCTGCACCGCAAACTGCATCAGTGGCAGCTCTAATGCTTTGCGTAGATAATTCCTTAAATCCTGAAGAGGTGTGCGAAATTCTTTGCTCAACAGCAACGGACGTATATACTGCAGGACCCGATTTAATGACGGGTGCAGGTGTTGTTAATGCTTACAGTGCAGTTGTAGAAACAGCCAGAAGAGCAGTTGGTAAGGGTTCCTTATGCAGGAGGGATGGGTCTTTGATAGTTGAACATGAACTTGAGTCTTTAATAAGTGTAACGAAACCAACTGAAATGGCAGGAGAAGTGCTTGCTATGCCTCGAATTGTTTCAGCTGATGTAGTAAAAAAAAGAAAGAAAAAGACCATTGTGATCAATTGGGAATATGAAAAGCCAGCACATGTCAACAGTATAAGAGTATATAGGTCCACATCAAAAAACGGCCACTATAAATGTGTGAAAAGAATTAATAGAAAATCCAGTTCATGGGCTAACAAGAAACTGAAAAAGAATAAAAAGTACTATTACAAAGTACGCATATTTGGAACAACTTCCGATGGGAAAAAGGTCTATAGCCCGTATAGTGAAACCCAAGGGGTGAAGTAAGAAAAACTAAAGGTGTATTCCGTACAGAAAATAATAAGCGATGTAAAAACTATCAGATTGAAAAGAATTGTGAATAGAGATACATGGTAGACATCTTATTTGCGTTGATTAGTCATTATCCGGCCAATCTGTTGAAAACTTTGTCAATCAAAGATTTCAAAAACGTTAAGAGAGCCAGGCCGTTTCAAGTGCCTGGCTGTAAGTTTTTCAGATTTAATCCAGTAACAGGGTGTTATATATGATTGAGAATTCGACGTATATGCAATCTGATTTCCTGAGTAGCCTAGTTCATTTCGCGGTGACATGAAAATGACCTGTGATTTCAGAAATGTCATCAGACACAGGAACATGCCTCTCTAACAATTCTTTTTCTTGTATTCGCGATTGACGAATGGCTCTCCTCTTTTGTTGCCATATTTAATCTTATTAATGTTAATGATCATACCATGATCAATATGATATAATACAAAGACGTAAGAGTGTTGCATAGAAAAACAGAGGGAATCGATATGAAAGAGACTAGTTGTACAAACAAGCTATGGATACAGATCATCGGTATTATTTGTATTTGTAGCTTATTTTTGTGTTTGAATGCCGTAACCACTTATGCGGATGATGAAACCGGATCGGAAGCGGTATTATGTGTCAATGAGGTCTGCGCGGACGCGGATGAGAATGATGCGCTGCATAAGCCGAATACTGTCGGCGGAGGATACTATGACTGGGTAGAGATATTCAATCCGATGGACGTACCTGTCAATGCATCGGCATTTTATCTGACAGACACACTCAAAGATAAAAACGACATCATAGGAAAGCAGAAATACCAGCTTCCTGATTATGAGATCCAGCCTCATGGATTTCTTATCATCTACTGCGGTGATGTACCGGAAACCCTCGCCGAAGGGGAATACATCGCTGATTTTGGCATCTCCAAAAAAGGCAAGGACACGGTATATATAACCGATGGTGAGAACGTTGTGGACAGCATGGCGATACCGGCGGCGACAACCAACATGACGTATTCCCGTTATCCGGATGGCGGAGATAAGATCACCCAGACCGAAGCGACACCGGGATTTGAGAATACATACACACTGGACGCTCCGGTTTTCTCAAGGCCGAGTGGTTTCTATGAACCGTTTGAACTGGAGATTACGTCAGATCAGGATGACGTTACCATCCACTACACGACAAACGGCAAAACTCCTACCGCTCAATCACCGGAATACAAGGGACCGATATCCATGGTTGACGTTTCAAAGAACAAAAACGTCTACTCAGCGCGAAAAGACGTTTCGACTCTGATGCACATGGATCTGCTCAAGAAATATAAGAGAACGGGCTGGTACCAGAAACCTCCTACGAAGAAAGTCGATAAGATGAACAGAGTCAAGGCAGTGGCGGTAGGTCCTGACGGCAAAGTGAGCGAAGTCGTCTACGGCACATACTTCATAGGCCTGAAAGATAAGGACAGGTATCAGGACATACCGGTCATATCGCTGCAGGCCAAGGACAGCGATCTGTTCTCATATGACAAGGGTATTTATGTCATGGGCAAAGCCTTTGACAAGTATAAAAAGAACGTCCTCAGTAAAAAGAATGCGGCAACAGCCAGAAGACCGCAGTTCTGGACGTGCAATTATCACAGCAAGACATCCATTCCGGCAACCGTCGAAGTCTTTGAGAATACGGATGCGCAGCCGACAATACATGACGTGACCATGAAGCTGAAGGGACACATCGGCAGAGCCTATCCGCAGAAAAGCTGGAACATCAAAGGTGCCACATTCTCCAATACTCTGGAAGCCGGCGGCAGCGACACGTTATATAAGCTCAAGGATACTACCTGTTCGGCACTGGCGCAGAATCTGAACGTTACGGTAAGCGACCAGAACATCTGTCAGGTATTTCTGAACGGTGAATACTGGGGCGTATACTATATCGGAGACAGGCTTTCCTCGAAGCAGTATTATGCAGACAAGTACGATGTGGCTAAGGACAGCGTCGCTGTCATCAAAGAAGGCAAACTCAACGAGGGTGTCAAGAAAGACCTGTCGGACTATAAGGCGGTCAGGAAATACGCCCAGTCTCACGACATGAGAATCGACAGGAACTTCGATCACTTCAGTGACAGAGTGGATATCGAGAGTCTGATCGACTATTACTGCGCGCAGATATTCGCGGTGAATATCGACTGGAGACCAAATAAGAATTACGCGGTCTGGAGATCCAATGACCTGGAGAGCGAATACGTACAGGAAAACGGCTCCAAGTGGAGATTCATTCTGTACGATCAGAATGTCGGAGCCACATATATGAAGTCCGGCAGAAACATGATGAAATACACCTTCAACAAGGATAAGATGTTCAAGTCCCTATACAAGAATGCGGATTTCAGAAAACAGTTCAATAACCGATTCAAGGAACTGCTGGCAAGCGACTTCAGCGCGGAAAACTCCCAGGCGGCTCTGGATTCCATCTACAATAAGGGCAGGACATATATGAAGGGCAACATGGATCGTTATTACGCGGGAAAGAAGACCATCAGCGATTACGATTCCAGATATAAGGCCATGAGAAAATTCCTGGGCAAGCGTCAGGCAGAAGCCGAGAAGCATCTTAACAGCGCGAACTCCAGCAAAAAGTACAACGGCAAGAGTCTGGCGAAGTTCAAGGTTTCCGCTAAAGACTGCGATTACGACGGCACAGCCAAGACCCCTGCGGTAACTGTAAAGACAGCTGCAGGAACAAAACTGGATCAGGGTAGAGACTTTGATGTGGAATATTCCAACAACATAGAACCGGGCAAGGCCAAGGTGGTAGTAAAAATGAAAGGCGGTTTCAGAGGAACTCTCAAAACCACCTTTAAGATCAAGAAGTAGATTGCGCAGACGCGGCTACTGATAAAAATCACAAATAACCGAACAAACGAGGTCAACGTCTTCGAGGGACAATCCGTAATACATCGGAAGCCTGAGAAGGCGTTCGCTTTCTTTTGTGGTGTATTTATCCTCTCCGGAGAATCTGCCGAACTTCTGACCGGCCGGAGATCCATGGAGCGGTATGTAATGGAATACCGCGGAGATGTCCCTTTCTTTGAGGGCCGCAATCAGCGCAGTTCTTTCGTTAATGTCACGAGTCTTAATGTAAAACATGTGGGCGTTGTGCCGGCAGTATTCAGGTACGTACGGCAGTTCGATCTTGCCCGACTTCATCAGCGGCTGCAGATTCTCATAGTATCTGGACCAGGCGAGGAGTCTGCCTGCGTTGATCGTATCCGCTTCTTCCAGCTGCGCGTAAAGGTAAGCCGCGTTCAGCTCACTCGGAAGGTACGATGAACCCGCGTCCACCCATGTGTATTTGTCGATCTGACCGCGGAAGAATTTGCTGCGGTTGGTGCCCTTCTCACGAACGATCTCAGCGCGTTCTATATAATCTTCATCTCTGATCAGCAGACATCCGCCTTCTCCCATGCTGTAATTCTTCGTTTCATGGAAACTGATGCAGCCGAAGTCACCGATGGTGCCGAGGGGCCGACCCTTATAGGTTGACATGAGACCTTGCGCGGCGTCTTCAATGACCATAAGGTCATGCTCCGCGGCGATCTGCATGATCTGATCCATCTCGCAGGAAACGCCCGCGTAGTGGACCGGAACGATGGCCTTTGTTTTATCGGTGATGGCCTCTTCAATCAGGGTTTCATCGATATTCAGCGTGTCGGGACGGATATCGACGAAGACGGCCTTTGCGCCTCTCAGAACGAACGCGTCAGCGGTAGAAACGAACGTATAGGAAGGCATGATCACTTCATCCCCGGGCTGTATTCCTGCCAGTATCGCGGACATTTCTGTCGCGTGGGTGCAGGAAGTCGTCAGCAAAGCCTTCGATGTGCCGGTTTTCTCTTCGAGCCACAGACTGCATTTACGGGTGAACTCACCATCGCCGCAGATTTTATGGCTGTCGATTGCCTGGCTGATATATTCTTTTTCTTTGCCGACATACGGCGGAATATTGAACTTTATCATATTACTCTCCTTAGTTACAAAACAATTATAAAACCAAGCTCCGAGATTATCAAGGTGTGACAAACAGAGCCGCCACCATTGCCGCATTTTATGATATACTATGGTTATGAAAATCGGTGTTGGAATCAGTAAGAAAAGACTGGCAGCCGTGGTGCTGGCAGCAATCATGGCGGTATGCATTGACTGCCCGGCCGCGTCATTTGCGCAGGATGATGAGGGCGTGCTGATTTATAGTGCGGATAACTGGGCGGACGGCGTTCATCTGGTCTGGAGTGAAGACCAGAGCTGCGATGGCTACAGAGTCTACCGAAGGGCTTTCGTATCAGAGCCGCAGCAGGAAGAGCCTTTGTCCGAAGATCAGGAAGCAGCCCCAAATGAGTGGGAACTGGTCCTGGAAACGGAAACGCGAAATGATATCGAAGGAACGGACATTACGGCAGAAGACGGGAAATACTACGAGTATGCGGTTGCGTCGGTGACCTTCCCGGAAGAAGAACCGGCCGGCGAAACCGAAGAGAATAGCGAAACCGAAGCCACAGAACCTGCGGAAACCGAAACTCCTGAGCCGGTGGAAAACGAGCTGTCCAAGCCGATCAGCATCGTTTACCTACAGCAGCCGCAGGTCAGCATCAAGAGGGTATCCTCCAGACAGAAAAAGATAAGCTGGAGTGAGAGCGCGGCGGAAGTCGCTGGCTATGAGATCCAGTACAGCAGGCACAGAACCATGCGCAGCCGTAAGACCGTTACGGCGGCAGGCGATAAGACCTCGATCACAGCCAAGAAACTATCAAAGAACAAAGTCTATTATGCCCGCGTCAGGTCATTTATTGAGGTCGACGACCAGGTTTACTATTCCCAGTGGGGCATGACGCCTAACGGAACGACAGATAAGGTAATCAGCAAAACCATTCTCAAATACAAATACAAGAAAAACGGCAAGACCAAAAAAGCCACTCTGGACATCCCGGTATACGCGGGACAGGGCGTGAAGGACAACAGCATCATGCAGGGCGGATGTACCGACGGCAAATATGCCTATTTCGCCCTGATCAACAATCAGGGAACCTCGGACAAAGCGGACGATACGCAAAAAATCGCCAAGGTCAAACTCAGCACCGCCAAAGTGGTGGCGCTGTCGGATTTCCTGGAGCTGGATCATGCCAACGATATGACCTATGACCCGGAGAATCAGCGGATCGTCGTCCTGCACAATCTGGGTCACGCGCAGACGCGAAAACGCCTGTCATTCGTCGACCCGGACAGTCTGGAAGTCACAGGGTATGTTGATGTGCCGATCCCATCGGTACTTCCGGGAAACAGTTCGTACAGGCTGAAGCAGATCGTCGGATACTGCAGCATAGCCTATTCGCCGGAACGGGAACAGTATGTGATCCTGATGAGCACCTTCCACAACTTCATGATCACCGACAAGGACTTCAACCCCATCAAGTACGTCAGGATTGATGAGAGCATGAAGACGATCAATGATGACTGGTACTGCCAGGGGATGGACTGTACCAAGGATTACATATTGCTGGCGGAAAGCGCCAGAACTAACCGTAAAAAGAATTACAATATGCTGATGATGTATGACTGGGACGGCGATCTGAAGTGCAGGATCAAAGTCCGCAGGGAGTACGAAATCGAAAACGTATTCCATGTGGGAGACACGTGGTACACGGGATTCTACACGTATCACAAGGTCAACAAAAAATACAGAAGATCAGGATATGTATATAAATTCAGCAATTTCTAGAATCAATATAAACGCAGAGGTGAAACCATGAAAGGAATCATATTGGCAGGGGGCAAAGGCACCAGACTTTATCCGATGACGAGAGCTGTCTCGAAGCAGCTTCTCCCGATATACGATAAGCCGTTGGTATATTATCCGATTTCCGTCCTGATGCTGGCGGGGATCAAGGATATTCTGATTATATCAACCCCTGAAGACATCGAAAACTACGAAGCGCTTCTGGGCAGCGGCAGCGACTGGGGCGTCAATTTCCAGTATAAGATACAGGAAAAGCCGAGAGGACTTGCCGACGCCTTCATACTGGGGGAGGAGTTTATCGGTGATGACAATGTGTGCCTGGTTTTGGGAGACAATGTGTTCTTCGGGCAGGACCTTACGGGTGTTTTGAACCGTGCAAAGGCCAGAGTCGAAGGCGGCGAGGGCGCGACGGTATTCGGTTATCCGGTGAGAGATGCCAGAGCCTTTGGCGTGGTCGAGTTTGACGATGACAGAAACGTAGTATCCATCGAAGAAAAACCGGAAAAGCCGAAATCGAACTACGCCGTTCCGGGACTGTACTTCTATGATAAGGATGTCATTGAAATCGCCAAGAATGTCAAACCATCTGCCAGAGGAGAGATCGAAATCACATCGGTAAACAACGAATACCTGAAGCGCGGCAAGCTCAAAGTCGTCCTTATGGGACGAGGCATGGCATGGCTGGATACGGGCACTCCGGAAGGCATGCTCAAAGCCGCGGAATTCGTGGAAGCGGTGCAGGCCAGACAGGGATTTTATATATCCTGTCCGGAAGAGATCGCATGGCGTCAGGGCTTCATCAACGATGAACAGCTGAGGAAACTGGGAGAAGAACTGAAAATGACCGACTACGGACAGTACCTGCTTTCCATGCTGCAGCAGTATTAGGAGGATCGAATGAAACTATTAGTCACCGGCGGGGCCGGTTTTATCGGAGCCAACTTCATATTCTACATGATGAAAACTCATCCGGACTACAGAATCGTTTGTCTGGATGCCCTCACCTACGCGGGCAATATCCAGACCCTGGATCCCGTGGCGGATGAGCCGAACTTCAGATTCGTCAAAGGCGACATCGCTGACAGAGACACTGTGTTCAAGCTGTTTGAAGAAGAACAGTTCGATATCGTCGTCAACTTCGCCGCGGAGTCTCACGTCGACAGATCCATTGAAGATCCCGGCGTATTCCTGAGGACGAACATTCTGGGGACCCAGGTGCTGATGGACGCTTCCAGACAGTTCGGCGTCAGCAGATACCATCAGGTGGGTACAGACGAGGTTTATGGAGATCTGCCGTTGGACAGATCGGATCTGTTCTTTACCGAGGATATGCCGATTACCGCCTCGAGCCCGTATTCGGCGTCAAAGGCGTCAGCGGATCTGCTGGTCATGGCGTATCACCGAACATACGGACTGCCCGTCACCATCAGCAGGTGCTCCAACAATTATGGACCTTATCAGTTTCCGGAAAAACTGATCCCGTTGATGATAGCCAATGCGCTGGCTGACAAACCGCTGCCGGTGTACGGTACGGGAGAGAATGTCAGAGACTGGCTTTATGTTGAGGATCACTGCAGAGCCATCGACCTGATACTCCACGAGGGGAAGGTCGGTGAAATCTATAACATCGGCGGTCATAACGAGAGATCAAATCTGGAAGTGGTTAAGATTATCCTGAGAGAAGTCGGCAAACCCGAGAGCCTGATCACATTCGTCGGCGACCGCAAAGGCCACGATCTGCGATACGCTATCGATCCGGCAAAGATCCACAGTGATCTGGGGTGGCTGCCGGAGACCATGTTCGATGACGGGATAAAACAGACCATAAGGTGGTATCTCGACAACAGACCGTGGTGGGAAAACATCATATCGGGAGAGTACCAGCAGTACTACGAAAAGATGTACAATAGTAGGTAGGAGCTATATTATGAGAATAGGGGTCATTACACCGTATAATGCACCTAATTACGGCGCATTTCTTCAGGCATTCTGTTTGAAATATTATTTGCAGCAAATGGGGCATGAAGTTGTACATGTTCAGAAAAAAGAGCTTGAGTGAAAAGGTAAATTCCACATATTGAGTGAAAACGGCCCATAGAGGCC
>JAUMVD010000067.1 GCA_030530285.1 Bacillota bacterium
CGGTGATTATATCAAAATGAACGACCTAATTACAATTTTACTGTATCACGCCAATCTGACCAAATAATCTTTCATTGAGACAGGTTGAATAGCAGTATTTTTGGTCAAATCAAAATATTTTATTAAACTGACCAACAACCTTTGGTCAGTTGCAAATTTTTTTCAAAATATCCCAAATAGCTTTCATGGATAACCATTTTCGCACATAAAATGATATAATGTCTTATAACTGTGGGAGGAATTTTATGAAGAAATTAACTGTCATATTGATGATTGCGCTGTTGGCAGTCGTATTCACATCCTGCGGCAGCGGCGCGGCGGCGGACATTGCCGGGACATACAGCGCGGACAGAGCTTTGATCACCATCGAGGCGGATGGAGATACCGATGTTAAAGTGAATGTCACATGGGGATCCAGCGCCTCAGAAAACAGTGAATGGGTGCTGAGCGGAACCTATGACGCCAAGGAAGGAACCATCGAGTATCATGACTGCGTCAAAACCGACAATACTTATGATCAAAATGGAGAGCTGACCGATCAGGAAGAAGTATATGTGGGCGGTCATGGCTTCATGTTTATAGACAATTCCGGGGATAATCCTGAACTGAAATGGCAGGATGATCAGGAGCATGCAGCCGATGACATGGTATTCGTTTATAACCCGGACGCGGCCCAGTGAATTCTATGATAAACTTAGACCTTAATCACATCATTGTCATCATCATGGTCTTCTTCGTTCTGGTGGGGGCCGCAGACAAGATCATAGGCGATCGACTGGGTCTGGGCCGGAAGTTCGAAGAGGGCATCATGGCTATGGGCACGCTGGTAATCGCCACGGCGGGACTGTTGGTTCTGGCGCCGCTTCTCGGCAGCATCCTGAAGCCCATTATAGCGCCTATTTTTGGGATTATCGGGGCGGATCCGGGAGTTTTTGCCGGCATGGTGCTGGACTTTGATACCGGAGGCGCGGCGCTGGTGAAGCAAATGGCGGACAACCATGACGGTTACGCCATAGGGATGATCACTTCCGCCATGCTGGGAGTGACAATCACCTTTAACATTCCGGTTGCCATGAGCCTCACGAAGAAAGAATACCAGGCGGACGTAGCCAAAGGCATACTGGTGGGAATCATCACCATTCCTATCGGACTGTTTGTGGGAAGTGTTTTCGCGGGAGTTTCTGTGAAAGTCATATTGATCAATATCATACCGGTGGCCATTCTTTCCGTGATCATCATCATATGCCTTTGGAAATGGGAAAGGATCATCGTCAAAGTATTCATCATCTTCGGCAAGGTGATTCTGGGAATCAGCATCGCGGGAACCTGTGTGGGAGTACTGGCGGAATTCGTGGGGATTATGCCGTGGCCGGGCATTATGCCTTTGAGAGAGGTTTTTGGAATCATCGGAGATGTGGCGGTGATTCTGGCCGGGGCCTTTGTTCTGGTGGAACTCATCACCAGACTGTTTAAGATCAAAGACGCCAGCGTCAGCGCGCTTTTGGTGTCGCTGGCAAACGCAATCCCTATATTCAGCATGATGGGAGATATGAATGAGCGGGGGCGCATCATCACTTCGGCCTTTTGCGTTTCTGCGGCTTTTGTGTTCGGAGATCACCTGGGATTTGCGGCAGGATTCGATCCGGACATGGTAGCGTCAATCGTTATCGCCAAGCTGATTGGCGGTTTGAGCGCTGTTATTCTGGCGCTGATATTGACATCAAATAAAGATAGAGAAGAGCAGGTATAAACAACCGGATGAGAGGAGAATAACGAGAAATGATAAGTACAGAGATACTGAATGTAAATGGCTGCCAGGTGCAGGGCGTTTGCATCACCGCGCCCGGTGGAGAAGGCCATCCAAACATGCTGGTTATCGTCGCCAAAAAAGGCTATATCATGTGCGGGTACTTGAACCAGGCGGCAGCCGAAACATTCGGCGATGCGGCCTGCGTCATAGGAGGCAGTTCCTTCGATGAACTACTCAACAACCCGGTCAAAGCGGTGTCGCCTGAAGCGGCGAAACTGGGAATCGAAATCGGCATGACGGGCGCTCAGGCATGCGATATTCTGAATGCCTGAAAACACATAATGGGATTGCACTAAGATAATAGGTGATACACATGAAATCAAATATGAAATTTTATTCTATCGTTTTGGCGCTCATGCTGATGGTGGGAACCCTGTTCGGGTGCGGAGACAGCGCCGACAACAGCGCAGAATCCCAGCCGGCAGAAGAGACCGTGCAGGCGGAAGAGCCGACAACAACCCAGTCTGAGGACGGCGTGACGTTATCGAACGACTCCTCTGACTTTGTTCTGATCACGGACGTGGTACCGGATGCCATACTGGAGATACGGTATTACTCCACATATAATTTCGTGGGAGAACGCATCGACGGATACGAAGAGCCGCTGGCGTTCATGACGAAGGAAGCGGCCCAGGCGCTCAAGGGAGCCAGCGAGGATCTGAACAAGCAGGGTTACAGGCTCAAGATTTATGATGCTTACAGACCGCAGGAAGCGGTAAGCAACTTCGTGGAATGGGCCAAAGATGAAAAAGACACGAAAATGAAGGAATACTTCTATCCGGAGCTGGACAAAGACGTACTGTTTCCGCAAGGGTACATCGCGGAGCATTCCGGGCACAGCAGAGGCAGTACGGTGGACCTGACGCTCTTTGACATGGAGACGGAGAAGGAAGTCGACATGGGCGGCACCTTCGACTATTTCGGTGATTTGAGCCACCCGGATTACAAAGGCATCACGGATGAACAGTACAATAACAGGATGATCCTGCGAAAGGCCATGACGGATAACGGTTTCAAGCCGCTGCCGGAGGAATGGTGGCATTTCACATTGGAAGACGAACCATATCCTGATACGTATTTCACATTCCCTGTCAACAGCGACAGCGTGGCAGGCAATAATGGGAACTAACAGAGAAAGCTCGGGAAGGTAAATGGGATGCAAAACCAACGAAAAGTAGGGATTCTATATCAAATATATGTTCTGGTCGTTCTTGGTCTCATCATTGTCGGTGTCGTAACGTATTTCACGCAGCATCACATCAAAGAAACCAGCGTTCACAATCAGATGGAAGAGTTCATGAGCAATGTGGCTGACGACACCATGGATTCCATTGAGGAATATCCGGCCTATGAATGGCTGCTCAAATACTGGTATGAGAATGCGGACACGATGGATATCGAATACGATGCGGATTATGGTCCGGGGACAGCCACCGAAGAAAAAAGCAGGCTGTTCACTCAGCGCCATCCCGATCTGCAGATCAAATATCTGAACGAGGCGGAAATCGAAGCTCTGCCGGCAGAAGACCAGAAGCTTTATGCTGAGATCGTTTATTCGTGGATCACGACCCATATCGATGACATCAAGCAGAACTATAATATCGATTTCCTGTTCTGCCTGGTGACGGATACGGATCAGGGAGAAAACCCGTATGGATATCAGTTCTTCCTGCTCAGCGGGGCGGAGCCGGATGCCGTCAGGGGGACAAAGTACAGACAGGTCTATCCTCTGGGCAAGGTCGTATCCATCAAGGATAACAAGAGCCAGCAAAACGCCATGCGCATTGCCGTCGAAAACGCCGGCAGCGGAGACAAGGCATATATGGCGTACGCGGGGAAATATATCGATTACTACACGTATCTGGGAGCGTTAGGAGATAAAGCCATCCTGCTCGGACTGACCTATGACTTCTCCGCCTTGAAAGCCGAAATCCGGGATCAGACCGTGCAGGGAACCGTGCACTCTATCCTGTACCAAATCGCGCTTTTGGCCCTGGTGATGCTCCTCATCGTTCTGGCGGTGCTCAGACCGCTTAAGGGCGTCCTGCGGAATATCCGGGCATACACGAGAAACAAGGAAAGTGAAGCGGTCACCATGCATCTTTCCAAGTATCTGAAAGGGCCTTCATCGCTGATGACGCGCAATAATGAAGTGGGACAGCTTGCGGAAGACATTACCGCACTGGCTGACGAAATAGATAATTATGTAAACAAGATCGAAACCATCACAGCGGAGAAGGAGCGTATCGGCATTGAGCTGGAACTGGCTTCCAAGATCCAGGCAAACATGCTGCCGAACATATTCCCGCCGTTTCCTGAGCGAACGGAGATCGATTTATATGCTTCCATGACTCCGGCCAGAGAGGTCGGCGGAGACTTTTATGACTTCTTCTTTATCGATGATGACCATCTGGCCATCACCATCGCGGATGTCAGCGGCAAAGGCATACCCGCCGCGCTGTTCATGATGGTGTCCAGAATCATGATACACAATATGGCGGCAGCCCACGAAGAGAGCCCGGCAAAGGCTTTGGAACGAGCCAATAACGAGATCTGCGCCAATAACGATGAGGACATGTTCGTCACCGTGTGGCTGGGAATCCTGGAGATTTCTACAGGCAGACTTGTGGCCTCAAATGCGGGACATGAATACCCGGCGTACAATCCGGACGGCAGCATGTTCAGCAGATACAGCGATAAGCATGGGTTTGTCATAGGAAGCATGGAGGACATTTCCTATACGGATTATGAGATCATCATGCAGCCGGGAGCGAAACTGTTCGTCTATACGGATGGGCTGACGGAAGCCACAGACCGCGACAATAATATGTTCGGTGAAGAAAGACTGATGCAGAC
Organism: Bacillota bacterium; assembly: GCA_030530285.1. Lineage (GTDB taxonomy): Bacteria > Bacillota > Clostridia > Peptostreptococcales > Anaerovoracaceae > Lentihominibacter. The sequence goes on from JAUMVD010000067.1 coordinate 4,667, forward strand.
ATTGTACGGAGCCCGCGACGACTCACCGGAGCAAATCATAGGCGCGGTCAACCGTGACGTTAAAGCCTTTGTGGGAGAAGCGGAGCAGTTTGATGATCTGACGATGCTTTGCATTGAATACAAAGGCAATCATTAAAGAAACAGCGAGGGCGCAATGAAACAGAAAATCGCAGTCCTGGGCGCGGGAACCATGGGGCACGGCATAGCCGCCAGCTTCGCCATGGGAGGGCATCAGGTCAATCTATACAGCAGGAGCATGGAATCTGCCGCGAGGGGATTCCAACAGATCCGTGAAGATCTGGATGTGATGGTCTCACTGGAATATATCAGCCCCGCGGAGGAAGAATCCGCTCTGGGCAGCATCAGCCTGCACGCGGATCTGGGGCGGGCAGTAATGGACAGGGATTATGTCATCGAATCGCTGCCGGAGGATCTGGAGCTTAAGACGGAATTTTTGAGAAAGCTGGATGCTCTGTGCCCGGAGCATACGATCCTGGCGAGCAATACATCCAGCCTGAAACTGGATCAGATGGGCAAAGCGCTCAGCCCCGAACGGCTGAAACGTTTCGTGATCAATCACTGGTTCAATCCGGCGCATATCGTGCCTCTGGTGGAACTGTCGGATTACGGCAACAATGACCGGGAGGTGCTTGAGGAAATCTACGCCATGCACATCGATCTGGGCAAACAGCCGGTGTACGTATATAAGGACATCCCGGGCATGCTGGCCAACCGCCTGCAACAGGCAGTGCTGAGAGAAATCTTCTCCCTGATGGAAAAGGGCGTGGCCACGGCAGAAGATCTGGACCGCACGATGCAGTACGGACCGGGCTTCAGATACCCGCTGGCTGGTCCCGTGAGAATCGTGGATTACGGCGGCTCCGACGTCTGGTGCGTGGAGGCCGGCAACCTGCTGCCGGATATGGACGATTCCCATGAACCGAATCCGCTCTTTCAGCAAAGGCTGGAAACCGGAGAACTGGGACTCAAGACCGGCAAAGGATTCTATGACTTCTGCGGACAGGACGCAGCCGGGATAAGAGCCAGATTTAATGAAGATATGATCAGGCAGCTGAAGCTGTCGAAAGAGTTTTTTATGAAGTAATGGTGATGATGAGGGAACCGACATGAAATGGAAGACACCGGAGCCGAGAGAATATTACAGCAAGTATGAAAAAATCGATGTCAGAAACGGCAAAGGCTGGTATGAATGCTACCGCCTGCCGGGAGAGGTTATCGCCATATGCGAGCCGCAGCATCTGCAGGAGGTAAACTGCTTCCTGATCTTCGGCGAGGACAAGGCGCTTATGCTGGATACCGGCATGGGGATCTGCGACATTCAGCCTTTGGTCAGAGAGCTTTGCGGGGAATATTATGACACGCTGCAGATCGTGAATTGTCACGCCCACTTCGACCATACGGGGTGCAACCACAGATTCGCGAAAGTCTTTGGATCGGACACCGAGCTCACGCGCAGACAGGCGGAATGCGGGGTCCCTCACGAGCCGCTGGCTTCGCAGACCGATGCCTACATGTTCCTGTTTGATTATCCCGAAGGGTTCGCGCCGGAGGAGTACTGCATCAGGCCCTATGGGTTCGAGCCCTGCGAAGACGGGCACATCTTCGACCTTGGCGGCAGGAACGTGGAGTTCATCACCACGCCGGGGCACACCGAGGATCACGCCATGCTCTACGACCACAGGGACGGCATTCTGTTCGCAGGAGATATGATTTATTTCGGCGCGATCTACGTGCAGTTTGAGAATGATGTTTTAGGACATTCGAATATACAGGATTATATAGAATCACTGGAGAAAGTAAAGGAACGCTGCGCCGGGCTGAGAAGCATCTATGTTTCTCACAACGATTTTATCACGGACCCGTCCGCCATCGATCTTATCGAGGACGCGATGAAAGCGGTCAGGGACGGCAAGGCGGCGGGAGAGCCTTTGCAGGATGAAAATTTCGGATACTACATGGATCCGCCGACAGTGACCCAGTATCTGTTCGATGGATTTTCGATCATCGCGGGGAAATAGGGATATGGCTGGTTTAGATAGATTTTTGTTTCGCCCGCACCACGGGATGTGTTTCGGGTTTTTCCGGGGCAAAGGCTACAGCAGCGATTTCACGGAGAATATGGGAAGGATCGTATCGTATTTGGAAACGCATCCGGACACGGTGCTCACCCTGACTGCAGGGGTGGATAAAGTATGTGAAGGGTGCCCGAATCAGGTTTCAGGCGTTTGCATCAGCGCCGACAAAGTCCTGCGGTACGATGAAGCGGTGCTTCGCGCCTGCGGTCTTGCGGACGGGGAAGAAATCACATACGGACAGATGAGACATCTGGTCAAAGAAAAAATTCTGGACGCGGGAATGCGGTGGCAGATCTGCGGCGACTGCGTCTGGGACGATATATGCTCAAAGGGAGATAAAAATGAGTAAGAAAATCATAGCGGTAAACGCCGGACCGAGGAAGGGATGGAACACGGACACGCTGGTAACGGAGGCGGCGAAAGGCGCCGAGTCGGCGGGAGCAGTCATTGAGAAGTTTGATTTGTTCCGTCTGGAGAAATATACGGGATGTATATCCTGCTTCGGCTGTAAGAAAGAAAAGTTCAAGGGACGCTGCATCTGCAGAGACGGACTCACACCCGTTCTGGATGCCATCAGAGGGTCTGACGGCCTCATCATCGGCTCGCCAAATTACCTGAGCGAGATGACGGCGTCATTCCGAGCGCTATATGAGAGGCTGATCTTCCAGAACCTGACGTACAATCTGGAAGCGCCGTGCTGTAATGAGCGGCCGATCCCGGTGCTTTTGATCATGACCAGCAACGCCCCGGATAACGGGTATGACTGGCTTTTGCAGAACTATCAGCAGGCATTGAGCCGGTTCGTGGGACCGACGGAAGTCTTTGTGGGCGGAGATACGCTGCAGCTTAAAGATTACAGCAAGACCGACTGGCAGTGGACCATGTTTGATCCGAAGGCCAAACAGCAAAGGCACGAGACGGTATTCCCTGAGAAATGCAGGGAGGCCTTCGAACTGGGAAAGAAGCTGGCGCTGAAATAGGAGCGTAGATATCACCACTTGACAGGAGGCTGTCGGTGGTGATAATTTAACATTAATAGACATAGTAAAATAGTAGGTGAATAGGAAAAAATAAAGGCAGGTGGCGTATGGATAGATATGCGAGACAGGAAGTGATCCGGGGGATCGGTCCGGAAGGGCAGGCGAAGTTAAAGGCGGGCCATGTGACGATCATAGGACTCGGCGCTCTGGGAAGTGTGGCGGCGAACCTTCTGGCGCGAGCGGGAATAGGGCATTTGCGCATTGTGGACCGTGACTACGTGGAGCTTTCGAACCTGCAGCGGCAGGTGCTGTATGACGAGGATGACGCGGCACAAGCGACCCCAAAGGCCATTGCGGCTGCGGATAAACTGAGACTAGTCAATTCCGAAATCGAAATAGAACCGGTACTGGCGGATGTCAACAGCGGCAACATCGATCACTTCATCGAAGATGCGGACGTCATCATAGATGCTACCGACAATATGGAGATCCGTCTGCTGCTGGATGAAGCGTGTCACAGCAACCAAAAGCCCTGGATCTACGGGGGCGCGTTGGCCGCGTGCGGCATGACCATGAACCTGCTGCCGGAGGATGACGCGCCATGTCTTCACTGTCTGTTCGGGTCGGCGGAGCCGGATGGAGAAACGTGCGCCACAGCAGGTGTGCTGGGCGCCATGACATCGATCATCGCCTCGATCCAGTGCGCGGAGGCCATCAAAATACTGATCGGTTCACCGGACGTCAGGAGAACGCTGCTGTCCATCGATATATGGAACAATACGTGGGACGAATTAGAGATCAGAAAAGATCCCAACTGTCCTCTATGCGGGGAAAACAGATATGAATATTACGGCAAACCAGCCGGAGCGCAGTCGGTAAGCCTTTGCGGCAGGAACGCGGTGCAGATCGTGCCGCAGAAGGAAATCGAGACGGACTTTGACACCTATGCAAAGAACTGGTCCGCATGCGGTGAGGTGACCAGGAGCAAATATATGCTGGATCTGGATATGGGAGACCACGGAATCAAGTTGTTCCGCGACGGACGGGCCATCGTGAGAGGCACCTCAGACATCGCAAAGGCCAAATCGATCTATGCGCTTGAGTGAAAAGGTAAATTCCACATATTGAGTGAAAACGGCCCATAGAGGCCG
>JAUMVD010000009.1 GCA_030530285.1 Bacillota bacterium
TTCTGTTTGTTCAAATAACCCCTTAGCCAGAAGAACACAATCAGAGATGGCACGCATCCGGCTAATAACGCGAGGATAGCAGCAATCATAGATATGCTCCCTTTCCCTTTATGATGATTATCTTGTCATTATTTTAGCACAATATCCTTCTTGTTTTCTCATTTGTTTAGAGTATAATGAAAACGATTGCTTGACAGAAAGGAGGAGACAGTATGAGCAGGCGAATTCATATTCTTACGTTAGTTTTAGTCCTGGCGCTTCTCCTCTGTGAAATCAATCTGACGGTAACCGATAATTCTTACAGACATATCTCCGATCTGCTATCCGCAAGCGGCACAGTGCAGGATCAGGGTCTTTCACGAAGCGGCTCCGCCGCCGGTACGCTCGGTACACCCGAACTGATCCGCGGACGTATCCACAATTCACTGCTCGGCATCAGAGTGCAAACCAAAGGCAGAGAACTGCAGCGATTGGGCATACGGCTCCTGTTGCTTTTTGTTTCGGTTCTTTGTCTATTGTCAATCGCATTCCGGCATCTCAGGTTCCGGCTTTTGCTGCCCGAATATGCGATTACCTCATCCACCATTCTTTATTTCATTCACCGTAAGGACGGGAAAAAATAACTCCTGATCGATTGTAATTAGCCCTGGTATCCCAGATGCCCAGGGTCTATTTTGCGTGCAATTACATACAATCAAATGAAAGGAGTTCATGGAAATGGCTGATATCATCATCGATATTACATTGGGGCTGGTGTTTGCCTTTTGCGCGGTTGGAATCATCTTCTTACTGCCGGTTAAGAAGCTTTTTTCCCGCAAAGGCAAGAAGGATCAATAATCAAATCTGAAAAAACGGGCAGGTTATCCTGCTCGTTTTTTCAGATCAGTGGATTTTGTTCATATCCAGTCCGTACGCGGATCGATTTGAGAGCGGATATCCCTCGCGCCTGCCAAGGCTCCAGTACATCGGCGATCGATAGCATAGCCAGAAGGAAACGGAGAAGTATTATCCACCGCGGAGCAGCTTCAGATTCGCTTCATATTCGCAGGGCTGGTGTCCGTTCTGGGCAGTCCGGATGTAAAAGAAGCACCTGAGCTGATGGCACAGCTCGCCCAGACTGCCATCGGTCAAACAGCGATTACAACGTTAAAAACCATCGCTGGCTGAATACAGGACGTTTTATCGTCACGAAGTCATCAGGTTCGAGATTGTTTCGAACAATGCGTCAGGTTCAACCGGCTTACTCAAATGAGCGTTCAATCCTGCCTGCATGCTTCGCTGAACATCCTCATCAAACGCATTGGCTGTCAAGGCAATGATCGGGATGGACTTGGCGTCACTGCGGCCGGACGCACGGATCACCCGGGTCGCTTCCAGCCCATCCATTTCAGGCATACGAACGTCCATCAGGATGACATCATAGTAGCCTTCCGGTCGTGACTGGTACATGTCGACTGCGATTTTCCCGTTTTCGGCAACTTCTACTTCCATCTCCCGCATCCCTAAAACCATCACCATGATTTCAGCGTTCACGTCCATATCTTCGGCGAGCAAAACTCTGCGCCCTTTGAGGTCGATCCCCTGAGATCCCCGGGTCGCCTGTTTCATCCTAAAGGCTTTTCTGAACTCGTCCATGACAGAAGCCACAAACAAAGGCTTCGGAACGAAGCTGTCAACACCTGCTTTCTGTGCGTCTTCGACAATATCATCCCAGTTGTACGAAGTAAGGATGATGATCGCCGAATCCTGCCCCGTGATGGAACGTATCCTTTTGGTCGTTTCCACGCCGTCCATTTCAGGCATTTTCCAATCTACCAGAATGAGATTGTATGGATCTCTGCGAGCATGACGGACGGTTACCATATCGCATCCTTCGGCCCCGGAAAACGCCACATCGCATTGGATATTGATCTGTTCCAAAACAATTCTGGCATGTTCGCAGGCGACAGGGTCATCATCGATTACGAGCACGCTGAGTTCATGCGGTTGGAGTTCTCCCTCATGAAATTCTTCCTGCTTTTTGTCGGACTCGGCAAGCGTGAGCGTGACGGTGAATTTACTGCCGACATCTTTCTCGCTTTCCACTTCTATATGACCATTCATCAGTTCGACGATGTTCTTAGTAATCGGCATACCGAGCCCGGTGCTTCCGTATTTGTTCGTCGCCGAAGAGTCCTCCTGACTGAACGCGTCGAACAGATGCGGCAGATAGTCTTTACTCATCCCAATGCCGTTGTCCTCTATGATGAACTTCAATGTCGCATTACCGTTAAATCTGGCAATCTCTTCTATCATAAAGGATATGCGCCCACCTGGTTCGGTAAATTTGACAGCATTGCTGAGGATGTTGATCAGGACCTGTCGCAGCTTCATGTCGTCCCCGATATAGTAATCCGCGATATTGCCTTTGATCCTGCAATCATATTCAAGGCCTTTGTCGTGGCACTGACCGCCGATCATCGTATTGATCTGCTTCAGGGTCTTGGAGAAACAGAAGACTTCATTCTTGATCGTCATCTTGCCGGATTCGATACGGGACATGTCGAGGATGTCATTGATGATGCTGAGCAGATGCTTGGCAGAATCGCCGATTTTCACCAGGTGTTCCCGTGTGCTGTCAGCCAGATTCGAATCGTTCAGCGCGATATTATTGAGTCCGATGATCGCATTCATCGGCGTGCGGATCTCATGACTCATATTGGAAAGAAACGCGGTCTTTGCCTTACTTGCCTGTTCCGCATTCAACAGCGCCTCTGTCAGCAATTCGCTTTGCTCCAGAGACCGGCGTGTTTCCGCATCTACGTCAGCGAAGCAGGCGCCCACAGCATGTACCACATGGTCATCCCGATCCTCAGGGTGCCGGACGCCGGCGAAACGGACGACTTCATAGGACTCCCGTCCGTGCCTTGATACCATGTATGTGTAAGAGATGACGCGTTGCTTTTTCAGCCCTTCTTTGATTGCTGCGGGCTGTATGAATTTCATAAACTCTTCCCGGTACTGATCCGTAATGTACTGATTCGCATACGCAGTCACCGATTCCAAATATTTGAATCTGTCACCGACCTTGAATCCATCATCAATATCCGCGTGGGACTGGTAGCAGATGCCATCATCTTTATCAAGCTCCAGATAGTAAACACTCCAGTAGTCCGAGGAGAGCGCCGTAATCATCTGGCTCTGTTGGGTCCTGCGTGCTTCTTCCTCCAGAAGCTTTTCCTGCAGCGCGATTTTTTGCTCCAGCACCTGTTGTTTCACTCGTGCCTCAGCCTCCGCTGTTTTCATTCTGGTCATTTCCGTGATGTCTACGCACATGCCGAGGGTGCAGAGCCTGCCGTCCGCATCTCTGAATTTCATCTTCGTGGTCTGGAAGCTGCGCGGATTTCCCGCCGCGTCCGGAACATCTTCAATAAAGACATACGGCTTGTCCATGGAGAGCGCCTTCTTATCATCCTCCACGAAATGGTCCGCCGTTTCACGGTCGAAGATTTCGTGGTCTGTCAGTCCGACTACTCCTTCTGGAGAATCCTTGTGCGCGTATTCGGCAAAGGACTGATTGCATGCCAGATAAACGCCTGTCTCGGCGTCCTTTGAAAAGCTCATGGCCGGCATATTGGTAAGAAGCGATGCAACGGATCCCATCAGGTCGGCCAGCTTGGCTGCAGACTCAATCTCTTCGACCAGTCTGCGGTTTTCTTCCTCGGCTTTTTTCCCTTCTTCGAGGGCCTGTCGGATTTCGATCTGTTCCCGTATATCATCATCTACGTCTTTGAATCCGCAGACGACGCCCATTCTACCATTTGGCATGCTTACCTTCGCGAACTCAATACGGAAATACCGTTCACTTCCGTCGTCCATCGTGCGCAGGTAATTCACGTTAAACTGCGGCTTTTCTTCAAGTCGTTTGACGATGTTTTCCATCGTCAACTCTTCATGAAGACGGGCGCGATCTGAAGGTGCCACTGTGGTGTTGATGTAATATTCTTTTGCCTGAGAGTACTTCATCTCTCCGAGAGCGCTTTTGATCTGGTCGGCATGTACAGAGTCATCGCTGGTGTCTCCCCGATACAGTGAGAATGATTCATGCTCAACGTCAGTGATAAGCCACATGGTATGATAGGATTCGCCGAGCGCTTTGATGACGGCATTTCGCACTTCCAGGTCTTTTTCCATTGCTTCTCTCTTATCTGTTATATCAGAGATGAAGACATAATAGATGCCGCCGTAGGACTTCGTTTCTGTGTAGTGGCTGTGGTCGTCCACCCATCTGGTCTCGCCATCCTTGCGGATGATCCGGTACGTTTCATAATCGGTATTGTCCACGCCGCGGTTTTCCTGTTTCGCCATAGAGTCAGTCACGTACTTGTAATCGTCGGGCAAAAGCATTCCTTTAAAGGTGTACCCGGTAAGCGCGCGGAATTCCTCTTCGTCCTTACATCCGAAAATATCAAACACCGCCTGATTCGCATACAGGATATCCTCATCTCCGTCGGCTCTGTGAATCAGAAATCCGCCGGGGATATGTCTGCCGATTTCCTCGACAACAGGCATTGTCGCCTCGTTCATTTCAAAGTGTTCACCAAACATCTTTGACCTCCTGGCATATAGATAATATTTTAAGTTATTATATCATAGTAAAGCGATAATACGTATTACTGTTATTCAGTCAAATTATCTTGTATAATAATGCTGACGACTAACGTTGACACATGAAAGGATGAAACATGAAGATTGGAATAAAGATTCTTTCATTATTATTTGCTGCTATGCTTATTTTCCCTGCCGTACCCGCGATGTCCGCAAGCGCGGAAACTGCGGAGACCGGCTGCAGCTATACGCTGACGAAGAACGATGACGGTGCAGACACTTATACCGCTGCCATCGATATCGGAGCGGGCGGCAGCACAACGATCTCAGCCGCTGAAACCGACCTGGCGCGAAACTACAGCGGCAAAGTCACGCGAATCGAAGTCGCCGAGGGTGTGGAGGCTTTGGATTCTGATTGCTTCCGCGGCTTTACCGCGCTGCGCGAGGCAGACCTTCCAGACAGCCTATTGTCCATTGGCGATGCAGCATTCAATGGCTGTGTTTGCCTGCAGGACATTGAGATTCCGGATTCTGTAACGTCTATCGGCGAAAGCGCGCTGAATGATACCGGATGCATCCCGTCCACCGTCAGCCTGCCTGAAGGGTGCGGCGCCTACGGCAACGCGCTGGAAACTGCGAAGATATTTTATGATATGAAGCCTGACGCCATCTCGCCGGACGCGCCGGAGACAGCGACATACATGAGCCAATTCGAAGAAAGCTACGCGAAAGTCACCGAGATCCTTTCGGACCTTGAACTCAGCAGCAAGACCAATGATCTCGAAAAGATCCAATCGATATACCACTGGGTGACGGACAACGTATCCATCGTCCAGATTCCATATTTCCCTATCATGCCTGATCCCGACTATGCTGAGCAGCTCTTCCGCTATTTGACAACCGCCCACAGCGCGATGTTTGATGGCAGAGCCCTCAGCTCCGGAGGCACCGACCTTACCGAGATGCTGCTCAAAGAATCCGGCATCCGATGTATCGAATGCAGCGGCGCAGATCGTTCCTGGCTCATCATCGAGCTGGACGGCATCTGGTATGCAGCCGACCCTTCCATGGACGTGGGCCGTGAAACCCTGGACTACACCTATTTCCTGAAGCCTTACGACTTTTTCTCAGAGTTCAACCACGACTGGAATCTGCCTGAAGGATTCACGGATGTGTACCCAATCAATGATGAAAACTACGGCCGCGTCACTGCCGATGGTTGTGAATGCGTGATCTACCCGGGGTTTGCCGTGATGACCAGATACCGCGGTGAAGATCCAACCGTTACCCTCCCGCGGACCGTGACTTACAAGGGAACGGAGTACCCCGTTACGCAGATCGGCGGCAACGCGTTCTATGAAAACGCCGACCTGCAGGAGGTCGTCATCCCGTCCGGATATGAATCCATCTCCCTGGCGGCATTTCACCAGTGCGGCAGCATCGGCAGGATAACACTTCCGGAGACGCTGGATTCCATTTCCTATGAAGCTCTCCGGGATTCATCGGTCTCCGAACTCTGCTTTGACCGGGAATCGGATCAGCTGCTGGGTACGGAGTGGCTGAAGATAATTTGCAGATCGTTCAATCCTCAGCAGATCGTCTTCCCTGACAGACAGCTCCCTAACCCTTACTGCATCAGCACAGCGGAAATTCAAATGACGCCGGAAGCCTTTGTCTACAGCGGTCAGCCGCAGATGCCGGAAATCACCGTGACGGCAGCCGACGGAACCGTCCTCACCAGAGGCGAGGACTATGAGATCTACATCAATGATGACGACCCTGCAACCGCCAAAAAAGTCGACCGGTATACCATCTGCATCGAAGGCACGGGCGACTATTACGGCACGAAATACAGCGACGAGCCTTACTTCATCAACCCGAGGGCATCGTACATCAAAAGGCTCAAATCCGGCAAAAGAAAGATGACCGTCAAATGGAAAAAGCGTTCCGTTCAGATCAAAGGCTACGAGATCCAGTATGCCCGCGACAGTCAGTTCACGCAGGACGTGAAGACGAGGACCATCAACAAATACAAAACCACTTCCTGTACGATCAACAAACTCAAAAAAAAGAAGACCTATTACGTTCGCATCAGAACCTTCAAGATCGGAGAGTACACCGGCGATAAGCTGTACTCCTCCTGGTCAAAGGCAAAAAAAGTCCGGGTGAAGTAACACCCGGTTTCTTGTTTCCTTGATACCGCACGGTTTTGTTTGACGTTAGCGCCGCTACATGATATAGTGTTCCTTGTGCGTGCTTTAAGCCACACGCATTTGACTAGAAGGAGGTACACTATTATGGTCAATAAATTAAGGAAAAAAGAGAAGAAGAAACGTGGCTTTCTTTCTTCCTTCTCGATCTGCTTTATTGTTGTCATTCTCGCAGCAATACTGTCATGGATTATTCCTGCAGGAAGTTATCAGACACTGGAATATGACGCCGGTGCTGATGAGTTCATCGTAAGCTCAGCCGACTACGACGAGGAAGCCGGAACCGGCGAGCAGAAATCTTACCCGGCCACACAGGAAACACTTGATGAGTTTGGCATCACTGCCGGACTGGACAACTTCAAGGCCGGAAACATCACAAAGCCAATGTCTATCCCTGGGACATACGAGAAGGTTGAAACTTCACATCAGGGTCTGAAAGAATTCCTGGCATCCCCTGTACAGGGCACCGCTGACGGATTCGACATTATCTTCTTTATCTTCATGCTGGGAGGCACCATCGGCATCATCAATTACATCGGCGCATTCAATGCGGGGATCGGTGCTCTGGCAAAGGCATGCAAAGGCCGCGAACAGATCATTGTCATCGTGGTTACCGCGCTGATCGCATTTATGGGAACCATCGAAGGGTTCTGTGAAGAGACCATCGCGCTGTATCCTGTACTCGTGCCTGTATTTCTGGCAGCCGGCTATGACGCTATCACGGCAGTCGGCGCGATCTACATGGGCTCCACGATAGGATGCATGTTCTCAACGATCAACCCATTCTCTGTAGGTATCGCGTCATACGCAGCAGGAACGACGATGAATGCCGGCATCGGTTTCAGACTCGTAGGCCTGATTCTGGGCACCATCATCACCATCCTGTACCTCATGAGATATGCCAGCAAAATCAAGAAAAACCCTGAGCTCTCTCTCGTTGCCGATCAGAAAGAACTGGTCATGGAGAAATTCAGCGCTGTTGATATGGATAACATCCCTGAGTTCACAACACGCCGTAAGATCTGCATCCTCATGTTCGTACTGACCTTCGGCGTCATGATCTGGGGCATCATGGTTCCGGGCTGGTGGTTCGAAGAACTGTCCGAACTGTTTATCGTATCGGGCGTTCTCATCGGTATCGTAGGCGGTATCGGAGAAAAAGCCATCGTTCGTGAATTCGTAAACGGAGCTGCTGACCTGGTAGGCGTAGCTCTGATTCTGGGCGTTGCCCGTGCGGTAACGATCCTGCTGGATAACGGAAACATCTCCGGAACGATCCTGGAAGGATTGTCAACAGCCGTATCCGGCATGCCGCCTGCAGTATTCCTGGTACTGCTGATGCTGGTTTATGTCGTATTGGGATTCTTTATCAACTCATCATCCGGTCTGGCAGTACTGTCCATTCCGATTATGGCGCCTCTGGCTGACGTCGTTGGTATCCCAAGAGAACTGATCGTATCCGCATACGTATATGGTCTCGGCATCATCACATTCATAACGCCGACAGGTATCGTCATGCCTTCACTGGAACTGGTAGATACCACATACGACAGATGGCTGAAACTGGCCATGCCTCTCGTATGTATTCTCACCGTATTCGGTGCTATCATGTTAGTAATACAGCTGGCGTTTTCATAAAGACAGGAGTTGACTATGGCAGTTTTAGAAGGGTTAAAACCCGAAAAAGTATTTGGATTCTTTGAATCCATCTGTCAGATTCCTCACGGATCGGACAATACAAAGGCTCTGAGTGACTGGCTCGTGGACTTCGCTAAAGCCAGAAATCTGGAATATTACCAGGATGACTTAAATGACGTCATCATCATCAAAGAAGCATCCGAGGGTTACGAGGACAGCGAACCTGTCATCATTCAGGGACATATGGATATGGTATGCAACGTCGCGGAAGGCTGCACCAAGGACATGGCCAAAGAAGGTCTGGATCTGGCAGTGGACGGAGATGTGATTTACGCCAAAGGCACGACCCTGGGCGGCGATGATGGCATTGCCGTAGCGTTCATGCTGGCGATCCTGGATGATGACACGCTGAAACACCCGCGGGTAGAAACGGTCTTCACCGTTGACGAAGAAACCGGCCTGTTCGGCGCCGAAGCCATCGACATATCCCCGCTCAAAGGCAGGCGATTCATCAATATCGATTCAGAAGATGAAGGTATCCTGACCGTAGGATGCGCGGGAGGCGTCACCGCAATCGGCGAGCTTCCTGTCTGCAGAGAAGGTTTTGATGGCAAAGCCTTTGAAATCAAACTCGCCGGCCTTATCGGCGGGCACTCCGGAACGGAAATCATGAAGGGACAGGAAAACGCCCTCAAATCGCTGGGCAGACTGCTGTTTGAACTGGAAGATCAGGCGGAGTGCAGACTGGTCAAGATCAACGGCGGCGTGGCGGATAACGTCATCCCTGTCAGCGCATCCGCGATCATCGTATCGCCGGAGGCGGACAAGGTCAGAGCCCTTTGCGAAGAGTACCGCGGCATATTCGCTCATGAATTCAAGGTGGACCCGGACTTCACACTCACAGCCGAGGAAACGGCGATCGAGGAAGTGCCAATGGATGAATGTTCCACTCAGAGAGTGATCGCTTATCTGTGCGGCACACCTAACGGTGTGGAGAAAATGACCATCGGAATTGAGGGTCTGCCGCAGACTTCTCTCAGTCTGGGCATCGTCAGAACCAGTGAAGGAATGGTCGAATACACGTACTGCATCCGAAGCTCCGTTGATTCCGAGTGCCGCATGCTGGCAAGACGTCTGGAATGTCAGATCAAAGCTCTCGGAGGCACGCTGAGACAAGAAGGCGCCTACCCGGGATGGGAATACGCCGCCGAGTCACCGCTGCGTGATCTGGTGTGCCGGGTCTACAAGGACCAGTACGGCAAGGATATGGTCATCGAAGCCATCCACGCAGGTCTCGAATGCGGATATTTCGCAGGCAAAATGCCGGGCCTGGATTGCGTATCCATCGGTCCTGACTTAAGAGATGTGCACACGCCGAACGAAAAGATGTACATCAGTTCCGTACAGAGAACCTGGAATCTGGTAACGGAAGTACTGGCAAGAATGAAATAAAGCCGGGAAAAACAATCAACGAAATGTTAAGAGCTGCCTGTTGGGATCTCCTCAATCCGGCAGCTCTTTTATTGTTTTGACCAGAAGCCTGAGGGAAACCGCCATCATGATCACTTCGGTGACGGGCTGCGCCCATATCAGGCCGTTGAAGTGCCAGACGTGGTTCATGAGAAACAGCAAAGGGATGTACAGAACCAGCTGGCGCACCAGGGTAATGACAAACGCATGCATCGGTCTTCCCATGGCCTGGAAAGACATCCTGCTCATGGATGTGGCTCCCACAAACGGGAGGATGCATATCAGTGCGCGCAGCACTTTGCTGCCCGTGTCAATCACCTCCGGAGAATCCGTAAATATCCCGATCAGAAACGGCGCGAAGACGCCATAGATCAGCATCACGGCGAGCTCTGTGCAGCTGACGATCAGCACGCCTGCCTTGAGAATCGCCAACATGCGCTGATGGTTTTTGGCGCCGTAATTGTAACCCATGATCGGCTGCACTCCCGCGGCAAATCCCTGATAAATGTAATTGCCCAGCGACATCAGCTTTTGAGATATCCCCATGGCGGCTACGGTCAGTTCGCCGTAAGCCACCGCCAGATTATTGTTGACGATGTATGCCGCTGACGTCAGCAGCGTTTCGAGAGCGGCCGGCACGCCGACCCGGTAAATCTCCGTTACGATCTCGCGGTTCGGTCGGATATATGCGCGTCCGGGTTTTAATATGGATCTGCCTTTGATATATATCGCGACTGTGATGCCCATACCGACAGCATTGCCGAGTACTGTGGCTATGGCCGCGCCTCTGATCTGCAGCCCCAGCCCGAATATGAACAGCGGATCGAGTAATATATTCGCAATGGTTCCGGCAGCCATCCCCAGTATGGATGGCTTGACGGAACCCTCTCCCCTGAGGAGCTGGCCAAACGTGTAATTTCCCATGGTGAACAGCGTCCCGATCAACAGGATGCGGACGTACTGCTGCGTATATAGCATGGTGTTGGATTTCGCCCCCAGCCCCTGTACGATGGGGTCCAGAAACAGCAGGCCCAGCACCGTGATCACCAAACTGGTGATGACGGTCAGCACGAAGCCTGTAGTCAGGGTCCGGTCGGCTTTTTCCATTTCGCCGGCACCTATGCTCCTGGCGATGAGCGTCGACGCGCCGGTTCCCACCATATTGGATATGGCAATGGTGACCATCATCACCGGGTAGGCCAGATTCACAGCCGCCAATTGATAGTCATCTCTCATGAGACCAATAAAAAAGGTGTCCACCAGGTTGTAAAGCACCATGATGAACATCCCCGCTATGAGCGGCAGCCCCATGCTTACCACCGCTTTGGCCGGTCTTTCACTGCTTAATGTATAGATTCGTTTATCTTGTTTAATGTCTTTGTTAATGTCTTTTCTTGATTCTGTCATATCTGCTCTGTTTCACACCCGCACTATTTATCATAGCACGGCATTGACATGAAATCGAGCCTCTGCTATGGTTTTCGTATGAAACGATTATTTATCAACGGCAAAATCTTCACATCTGATCGAGCCAGACTCTACGCGGACGCCATGCTGGTTGATGACGGCAGGATCCAGTGGACCTGCTCCCGTCAGGAGCTTCACACTCTATTATCGAAGCTTTCGGTTTCGGCAGAGGACATGCGGGTCACCGATCTGCAAGGTCATACGGTCATTCCCGGCTTTGTCGGTGCCCACATGCATCCCATGATGCTGGCGGAATACAGCCGTCAGATTGCCTGCCTGCCGCCGAATGTCAATTCCATCGAGGAGCTGGTCGGCGCCATCGCCAAGGCCCGCGCCGCGGTGGATCCGATAGATTTGCATACGGCGAATTCCTCTGGAGCTGCTGTTTGGATCCGGGGCTGGGGCTACGATGAAAACAAATATCCTGAACGCAGGAGTCCGAACAGGTACGATCTGGACCGCGGCTGCAGCGACCTTCCCGTATTTCTGGTAAGGAGCTGTGAACACGTCAGATGTGTCAACAGCAAAGCTCTGGAAATCGCAGGCATCACGAAAGATACGCCCGATCCGCCCGGCGGCGTGATCGACCGCGATGAAAACGGAGAGCCCACAGGCGTGCTCAGAGAAAATGCCAGAGATCTTATCCTGCCTTATATGCCCGAGGAAACACAGGAATCCATGGTGGATGCTCTCGTAGATCTGGGGAATCTGCTTACTTCTCAGGGGATCGTCGCCATCGGAGACATGGGCAATCTCCACCCGGGCGGAAACTATGAATATTTCGCAAAAGCCCAGGAACGGGGCTTCCGGCAGCGTGTCAGCATGTATTACATGTGGGATTACTTCATGGATGATCCTGAGCGCATCCCTTATTCTCTCATGGATCAAAACGCCCGCCTTCGCTTCGCCGGCCTGAAACTCATCGGTGACGGCAGTTTCAGCGGCAGAACCGCGTGGCTGACGGAACCGTATCTTAATAGTGACGTTTACGGCATGCCGGTATACTCGGATGAAAGTCTGGAACGGGCTATCGATTTCGCCAGAAAAACCGGATGTCAGATCTCCGTCCATGCCATGGGCGGCAGGGCCATTGACCGCATTATAGACAGGATATATGAGGAATCCGACTGGACGGACGGATCCATCCAATACCTGCGGGTGGAACACGTGACCGAGCCGTCGGCAGGCGCGCTTGAGAAGGCTTCCGAGAGAGGGTTTGCCTTCGTCAGCCAGCCGATCTTCGGATACTGCGAAATCGAAACGTATCTGAAGAACATCGGTCATGACAGGCTGAAAACCCTTTACCCGTATCGCAGGATGCTGGATGCAGGCATCGATTTGTGTCTGTCCACCGATGCGCCGGCGACTTCATGGGCTGTGCCGTCAGACCCCTTCTCCAATCTCAAGTCCGCGGTCACACGCAAAGCATACGACGGAACCGATATCGGTCAGGATGAAAAACTCGATATCGAAACAGCCGTTATTTTATACACAAAAGCTTCCGCCCGGGCCTGCGGCTTCGCCGGACTCGGCCAGCTGAGCGAAGGCTGCTCAGCCGACTTCGTCGTTCTCAGCGAAGACATCTTTACCATCGATCCGGAAAGGATCGATCAGGTCAAAGCAGAAGCTACATTCATATGTGGAGATAAGGTTTTTTGAGTTCTATTCTGTAAACAGCGGCGTTGAGTAATACCTGTCGCCGCTGTCAGGCAGCAGCGCCACGATGGTCTTGCCTTTGTTCTCAGGCTTCTTGGCGTATTCGATTGCCGCATACAGCGCCGCGCCTGAGGAGATTCCCACGGATATCCCTTCGGTCCTGGCCAGATATTTGCCTGCGGCAAACGCATCGTCATTTGACGATTTGAACACCTCGTCGTAGACGGCAGTGTTCAGCACGTCCGGCACGAACCCTGCGCCGATGCCCTGGATCTTATGCGGTCCCGCCTTGCCCTCTGAGAGAACCGGTGAATCCGCAGGCTCCACAGCGACCACCTTTACATCCGGTTTCTGCTCTTTGAGATATTCTCCCGTTCCGGTTACCGTGCCGCCTGTTCCTACGCCTGCAATAAAGATATCCACTGCACCATCTGTATCGTTCCAGATCTCAGGCCCCGTTGTGGCCTTATGAATCGCCGGATTCGCCGGGTTGACGAACTGACCCGGGATAAATCCGCCCGGGATTTCATTGGCTAATTCCTCAGCCTTTGCGATAGCGCCCTTCATTCCCTTGGCGCCCTCCGTCAGCACGATCTCCGCGCCGTATGACTTGAGGATGTTTCTTCTCTCAACACTCATGGTTTCCGGCATGGTCAGTATCGCCCGGTATCCCTTGGCGGCTGCGATAGCAGCCAGCCCGATACCTGTATTGCCGGAAGTCGGTTCTATGATGACCGAATCTTCCTTCAGTACCCCTTTGTCTTCTGCGTCTTCGATCATGGACTTTGCGATTCTGTCCTTCACGCTCCCTGCCGGATTCAGGTATTCCAGCTTAATGAGCAGTGTGGCTTCAAGCCCCAGATCCTTCTCGATATTTACCACTTCCACCAGCGGCGTATTGCCGATCAGTTCCAGCGTTCCCTTATATATCTTTGACATTGTTTTACCCTCCTTGTATTCTATCCTGGTTATTCTGCGTTACTTCGCCGCGGCAAATCCCTTATCCAGGTCCGCGATGATATCGTCGATATGTTCCGTTCCGATGGACAGCCTGATGGTGCTCGGCGTGATTCCCTGATCTGCCAGTTCCTCTGCTGTCAGCTGCGAATGGGTCGTGGATGCCGGATGGATCACCAGACTCTTTACGTCCGCAACGTTTGCCAGAAGCGAGAAAATCTCCAGACTGTCGATAAACTTCCAGGCTTCCGCCTGGCCGCCTTTGATTTCAAATGTGAAGATGGATGCGCCGCCGTTTGGGAAGTATTTCTCATACAGTTCGTGATCCGGATGATCCGGCAGCGACGGGTGATTGATCTTCCCTACCTGCGGATGCGAACGCAGATACTCTATGACCTTCTTCGTGTTCTCCGCATGGCGCTCAACTCTCAGAGACAGGGTCTCGATTCCCTGCAAAAGCAGGAATGCGCTGAATGGCGATATGGTCGCGCCGGTATCCCTGAGGAGGATTGCCCGGATATATGTCACAAAGGCTGCCGGCCCGACAGCATCGTAGAATGACACTCCGTGATAGCTCGGATTCGGATCGGCTATGTTGCCGAATTTGCCGCTGGCCTTCCAGTCGAATTTGCCCGCTTCAACGATGATTCCTCCAAGTGTCGTTCCATGACCTCCCAGGAATTTCGTCGCCGAGTGGACAACGATATCGGCTCCGTGCTCGATCGGACGGATCAGATATGGTGTGCCGAAGGTATTGTCGATTACCA
This sequence comes from Bacillota bacterium, assembly GCA_030530285.1. Taxonomy (GTDB): domain Bacteria; phylum Bacillota; class Clostridia; order Peptostreptococcales; family Anaerovoracaceae; genus Lentihominibacter. Next base: position 14,753 of record JAUMVD010000009.1, read on the forward strand.
GCGGAAGTCCGTGCTTGTGCGCAATCTCCGCCACCGCGTCGATATCCGGAATATCGCTGTTCGGATTGCCCAGGGTCTCCAGAAATATGGCTCTGGTGTTCTCCTGTATTGCCCCTTCCAGTTCCTCCAGATTATGCGCATCGGCAAATGTAGTGGATATTCCGTACTGCGGCAGCGTGTGCTCCAGCAGATTAAAGGTTCCGCCGTAAATCGTCTTTTGCGCGACGATGTGTCCGCCGTTGGCTGCCAGCGCCTGGATCGTATACGAGATGGCTGCGGCGCCTGATGCCAGCGCCAAGGCAGCTGAACCGCCTTCCAGAGCGGCAACTCTCTGTTCCAGCACGTCCTGTGTGGAGTTGGTCAGCCTGCCGTAAATATTCCCCGGATCTGCGAGCCCGAATCGGTCGGCGGCGTGCTGACTGTTGTGGAATACATACGCTGTTGTGGCGTAGATCGGCACCGCTCTGGCATCCGTTACCGGATCCGCCTGCTCCTGTCCTACATGTAACTGTTTCGTTTCAAATCTATAATCGCTCATTTTTATTTCTCTCCTTTACTAATTAATCTCCCTGGGATATGGAGATAATAACACTATTTACCTACTGTGTCAATAGGTAAATAGAAAAAATTTTATTGTTTTGCATATTTAACCTGTAGTACAATAGGTTAAGAGAGGAACAGAAGGAGGCTAATCTTATGATTTCAACGAAAGGACGTTACGCGCTGCGGGTCATGATCGATCTGGCTCAGCACGAAGGAGAAGGGAGTATTCCTCTGAAGTCTATCGCCGATAGGCAGGATATCTCCAAGAAATATCTGGAGATCATCATGAAGGAGCTGGTTCGCGGCGGCATGCTCAATGCTGTCAGCGGCAAAGGCGGAGGCTACAGCCTTTGCAGGAAGGCCGAAGACTATTCTGTGGGAGAGATCCTGGAACTGATGGAAGGCACCCTATCGCCTGTGGCATGCCTCGCCAAGGACGATTTTGACTGCCCGCGGGCCGACTCGTGTCTGACGCTTCCCATGTGGAAGGAATTTGATACCATGACGCGCAATTTCTTCTATAGCAAAAAGCTCAGCGACCTCCTGGGAGATCGTGAGCCTGTTTACTATATTTAATCTGCTACATTTAATGTTTACTGCCGTCGGCTAAGCCGTTATGGTTTTGATAAACGCTTTCATGACCGGATTGATCCACCGTTCCCGGCTGCAGAGGAAATAGGAGCACAGCTTGATTTTGATATCGCTGACGTTGAGTCTGACCAGCTCTCCGCTCTGCAGATACTCTGCTGCCGTGTATTCCGGAATGAATGATGTCCCGTATCCGTCAAGCAGCATTCTGATGATGGCGCCGACGGATCCTATTTCTATGGTTTTCCCCATTTCGATTCCCCTGCTTCTAAGCTCCCGCTCAAGGATGGCGCAGTACCCGATATCTCGGTCAGGTGTGAGAAAGCGATCGCCGATGACATCGGCTGCCTTCAGTTTTTTCTTTTTTGCCAGCGGGTTGTCGGGATATGTTACAAATATGATCGGTTCTTCTTTGGCGTTGATGTTCGTAAACTGCGGGAAGGCGTTCTCTTCATCCATGCATACCAGGAAATCTATCTCGCCGCGATTCAGTCTCGGTATCGTATCTTCCAGATAATCGGAGACTTTGAGTGTTACATTCACGCCGGGGTTTTCCCGCATGAATTTCAGCAATATATCCGGCAGCGGTCCCATGGCGTATGATGAGGCCGAGCAGATTTTGAGATCCCCCGTCAGTTCTCCCGGCTGTCGCACGCTGTTTCTCGCTTCTTCCTCAGCATTGAGCAGGTTAATGGCATAAGGCAGGAATTCCCTGCCCTCCTGCGTCAGGGATATGCCCCTGCCGATCCTGTCGAACAGCGGCACCCCCAGTTCACTTTCCAGCGCCTTGATCTGAGCGGTAACCGCCGCCTGCGAGTATCCCAGGCTCTCCGCCGCTTTGGTGAAATTGTTGTATTCTACCACTTTGACAAAGGTAGCCGCATTTCTGATTTCCATATGCCCACTCCAATCGATTACTTTTTTCTATCATTATTATTAAATCTATTAGTTTTACAGATTCATTATACTCTGTTACTCTGTGATTGCAAAGAAAAACAGGAGGTGCGACATGAATGAAATGGAGTTTTAGCCATCCTCGTCATCGTCACGGGCGTGACCTGGGCGGGCTGGATCAGCTTGCTGCCGCTGGCGTCCGTTGGCGTTACCACGATCGGATACTGGACCAATAACGCGCAAAAGATCCGCTTCTCACAACTCTGCGGATCTCCATGCACACTGGTTTATGACGCGCTGATCCATACGTGGGGCGGAGTTCTCAGTGAGTCCATCACCCTCGTATCGATCATCGTATCGATATTCCGATTCGGTTGGAAAGAGCTGGGAAGCGAGTCAGCCTAAGGATCCGCTCCGTTCCAGCTCCAGAAGCGCCGATTTCTTTTCTATCCCCCCGCCATATCCCGTAAGCGAGCCATCGGAACCGACCACCCGGTGACATGGTATGATAAGCGATATGGGATTATGCCCTACAGCGCCGCCCACAGCCTGGGCGGCCATTTTTTTGATGCCGCGTTCTGCCGCTATGATCTCCGCGATCTGGCCGTATGACATGGTATGTCCGTAAGGAATCGTCAACATGATCTGGCACACCCGCTTTCGGAATGGCGAACCGGTGATCACAAGTTTCGGTGTAAAGTCCGGCACGCTCCCCTGAAAGTAAGTATCCAGCCATTTGATCGTCTGCTGAAATACCGGCAGCAGTTCTGTCTCCCGTCCGTCCTGTACCGCTTCGCTTCCGAGGACCTCCTCGAAATAGGTTTCTCCATCAAACATGAGCCCTGTCAGGGACTCGCCGTCAGAAGTCATCGTCATGCCGCCGATGGGCGATTCATAATGAGATACGTAATTCATAGATGCCCTCCACTCGCACTTTGCTGTGCGCTTTGCTATGCACTTTGCTACTTCAGCGAAGTGATTCTGGCCGTTATGATCCACAGGACCAGAGCGATGAGAATAAAGCCAATCATGGTGATGCCCACGCCGCCTATATACGAACTCCAAGGCAGAGATCCGATAAACATGCCGATGCTGCCCAGCAGTGTATGCATGAAATTCAAAAGCGCCGATGCGGAGCCCGTGTCACCCTTCACCTGATCCAGCAGAATGTTCGTTGAGAATGGCCGCATATAACTGTTGACGATGCTGAAGGGAATCATGGTGGCCAGGAATACTACCGGAGAAATGTTTCCTATTAAAAGCATCGCTGCAGCCGAGGCCAGACCCGCGATGATCAGCACGTTCATGGTCGCCCTGATGGATACCCTGCTGTTGACCTTCATGTAAATCAGCGGACCGAAGACCGAGGAGAGGGCGTTGATGGCGAAGAAAATGCTGAATGTCGTCGGCAGCAGGCCGAAGTAGTCCTCGTAGATATATGACGCTACCGCCAGATAAGCCATGAACGGCGCGGAATAAAACGATACGGTAAGCAGGAACGCGCTGAAGTTCCTGTTGCGGCTGACTACCGCTATCCTCTTGAAGGAATCCACAACGCCGCCTTCGTTCCGTTCGTCCTCGTGTATGGATTCTTCGAACAGAAAAGTAGCCAAGAGGCATGCGGCCGATATGGCTGCCAGGACGATAAATACCGTCCGCCAGGTGGAAACCTGTATGATGAGCGCGCCGATGACAGGCGCGGCGATTGGCGCGATGACGGACATGCTCTGCACCACCGCCAGCGCTGTGGCCCTGGTCTGTCCTTCGAAGCAGTCCTTGATGATCGCAATCGACAGAGACACCATGCCCCCGGCCCCCAGTCCCTGTATGATCCTCATGAGAATCAGCAGGTAAACGCTTGCCGTTACGGCGCATCCGATGCTTGCCAGCATATACAGCGCCAGCGAGATGATCAGGATCTTTTTCCTGCCGCTTCTGTCGCTGAGCGGTCCCATGATCAGCATGCCGATAGCCATGGAAATAAAAAACGCCACCATGGTCATATTGACCAGCGCTGGAATTGCATGAAAATACACCGCCATTTTAGGTAATGACGGCATATACATGTCTGTCGAAAGCGGCGGGGTCATTCCCAACACCGTAACCAGCGCGATGAGTCCCGCCTTCCTGAGATATTTCTGATTGATTCCTTTTCCTTGCATATGATTAATTATACCATTATGTATTGACACTTCAAATGCTGTAAGATATCTTTTATTTCGTAAGAAGAACACTCAGGAGGTACCATATGAGTTATTTAGGAGAAAACATCGGCAAACTGGGCTTCGGCCTGATGCGCCTGCCAAAATTAGATGATGATCATATCGACGTCGAACAGGTCAAGCAGATGGTTGACCTGTTCATGGATGCCGGCTTCACGTATTTCGACACCGCATGGGCATATGGCGGCAGCGAAGACGCCATCCGTCAGGCGCTGGTAGAGCGTTATCCGCGTGACAGCTTCCAGCTGGCAACAAAGGCCGCGTCCTGGATCAACTGCAAGACTGCGGAAGACGCCCACGCGCAATTCGAAAAATCACTGGAACTGACCGGCGCCGGCTACTTCGATTACTACCTGCTCCACAATCTGGGAGAATTCAGAACGAAATATTTCGATGATTATGATATGTGGAACTGGCTCCAGGAAAAGAAAGCTGCCGGTCTCATCAAGCATCTGGGATTTTCATTCCACTCCACTGCTGACGAACTGGAAGCTATATTGACCGAACATCCGGAAATGGAATTCGTACAGCTTCAGATCAACTATGCTGATTGGGAAAGCCCTTCGATCCAGTCCAGACAATGCTATGAAGTGGCAAAAAAACACGGCAAGCCGGTGATCATCATGGAGCCGGTCAAGGGAGGTCTCCTGTCCACTCCGCCTGAATCTGTGGAAGCGATCCTGAAGGCCGCGGAACCGGACAGCTCCTGCGCTTCATGGGCTTTGAGATTTGCCGCCGATCTGGATGGAATCATCACCGTCCTTTCCGGCATGAGCAATATCGATCAGATGGCTGACAATCTGGCCGTCATGAAAGACTTCAAGGGTCTGACAGATGCGCAGCGAGAGGTTTTATCCAAGGCCAGAACAGAACTGGAGAACCTGCCGATCGTCCCATGCACGTCGTGCGATTACTGCGCCAAGGTATGCCCGAATAATATCGGTATATCCGGCTCGTTTACAGCCCTGAACATCGTGACTTTGTACGACAATGTCAAGTTTGCCAGAGATAAAATGCACTGGTCCGTAGAAGTTCCGGGTAAAAAGATGGCTTCCGAGTGCGTCAAGTGCGGCGCCTGCGAGGAAGCGTGCCCGCAGCACATCGGCATCATCGAGGCACTGGAGAAAGTCTCCGAAACATTCGGTGTTTAATCTCTGAGATATGAACAGCAAAAAGGGCGGTCTCGCAAGTGAGGCCGCCCTTCTATGTTCTTATGATTCTACGGAAAGCACTTTATAATCCTTATCCTCTACCGCCTTTGTGAGTACGTCATCCGCTACCTCTCCGCTCATCTCCAGAACAGCAGTACCCGCTTCATGGCTGACCACCGCTTCATCGACTCCATCGAGAGCTTCCAGCGCCTTCTTGACTGTAGCCTCGCAGTGAACGCACATCATGCCTTCGATATTCATTGTCTTTTTCATCGTTTTTTCCTCCTTGGTGTTTTCCTCAGTGTTTTCATTATCTTCGCTATATGATGCCGCGCCTTTTCCGCGCAGCGGTTTGTCTCTGTTTGTGCTGTAAATATCCACCAAATTAAGCCTCAGCGCGTTCATGCAGACGCAAAAGCTGGACAGGCTCATGGCCGCGGCGCCCAGCATCGGGTTCATGGACCAGCCGCCCATCAGATGTACATAGGCGCCTGCCGCCAGCGGGATGAGCAGTATGTTATATATGAACGCCCAAAACAGGTTTTCGTGGATATTCCTAAGGGTTGCTCTGCTGAGCCGGATGGCCGCGGCCGCATCCATCAGACTGCTGTTCATGAGCACGACGTCTGCCGCGTCAATGGCAACATCCGCTCCCGCGCCGATGGCGATTCCCGTATCCGCTCTGGTCAGCGCCGGCGCGTCGTTGATGCCGTCTCCCACCATGGCCACTTTGCCGCGCTTTGCCAGCTTCCTGATCACCGATTCCTTGCCCTGCGGCAAAACCCCCGCAATCACTTCGTCAACCCCCGCTTCACTTCCGATCTGTCTGGCCGTCCGTTCGTTATCTCCAGTGAGCATGACGACGTGAATCCCCATGCGTTTCAGCTGTTCGATGGCTTTCGGGCTATCTTCTTTGATGGTGTCCGCTACAGCCATGATTCCCAGCAGTCTGCCGCCGGCTGCAAACAGTACAGGGGTCTTGCCCTGCTCCGCCAGCTGCCCGGCCTTGGCTGTCATGTCCTCGGAAATCTCAACCTGCGTGTTGATAAAGGATAGGCTCCCGCCCAGCAGCTCTTTGCCGTCTGCTTCCGCCGCCAGCCCGTTTCCCGGAAGGGCCCGGAAGTTGGTGATTTCCGGCAGCTGTCCCTCGGCTCTGCCGCCAGCGCCCGTGATTGCCTTTGCGATCGGATGCTCGCTTCTGGACTCCAGCGCCGCCGCGTAGTTCCAGAGTTCTTCTTCGGATACCCCTTTCGCCGGCAGAACGTCTGTCACCACGGGTCTGCCTTCGGTAATCGTCCCGGTTTTATCCAGCGCGATGATCTCCGTTCTCCCCGCGGACTCCAGCGACGCCGCGGTCTTGAACAGGATGCCGTTTCTGGCGCCCATGCCGCTGCCCACCATGATGGCTACCGGAGTCGCCAGTCCCAGCGCGCACGGACAGCTGATGACCAGCACCGATATGCCTCTGGCCAGCGCGTAACCTGCGTCCGCGCCCATCAGCAGCCAGATGAGAATGACACAGGCGGCGATGGCGATGACGATAGGGACAAACACGCCGGAAACTTTATCGGCGATTTTCGCGATGGGAGCTTTGGTTGCCGCTGCGTCGCTGACCATTTGAATGATCTGCGCCAGCGTGGTGTCCTCTCCCACGCGGGTGGCTTTGGCTTTGATGTATCCCGACGTATTGACCGTCGCGGCGCTCACGCGGTCGCCAATCCCCTTATCCACCGGAATGCTCTCTCCCGTGAGCGCGGATTCGTTCACCGCCGTGGTTCCTTCTATGATGACTCCGTCAACGGGGATGCTGTCCCCGGGTCTTACGATAAAAATATCTCCGGTCTTCAGCTCGTCGATCGGAATGACCCTTTCCGATCCATCCGGTCCTTCGATGACTGCCGTCTGCGGCGCCAGATCCATGAGGGCTTTTAGCGCATCCGTGGTGCGGCCCTTTGACATGGCTTCCAGCATTTTGCCTATGGTGATGAGGGTCACGATCATCGCCGCGGACTCGAAATAGAAGTCCCCCGTCTGCTGACCTGCCGTCATCTGAAACAGCACCACGACGCTCCACACGAACGAAGTCATGGAGCCCATGGCGACCAGGGTATCCATGTTCGGTGCCAGATGCAAAAGGCTCTTAAAGCCGCTGGTAAAGAATTTGCCGTTGATCAGCATGATGATCGCGGCCAGTATCATCTGGGCGATGCCGACGGCGATGTGATTTCCTTCAAAGAATGCCGGCAGCGGCCATCCCCACATCATATGTCCCATGGATCCGTACATCAAAATCAGCAGCACGCAAACGGAGGCGATCAGCCTTTTTCTGAGTTTCGGTGTTTCCCTGTCCTCAATCGCTGTCACCTGTCCCTTCGTGCTGGCGCCGTAACCGGCGTTCTCCACCGCTCTGATGATATCCGACTCGCTGGCTGTGCCTTCCACTCCCATGGAGCCCGTGAGCAGGCTGACCGCGCAGCCCGTCACTCCGGGCACCTGCGATACTGCCTTCTCCACGCGCGCCTGGCAGGCGGCGCAGCTCATTCCACTTACGTTATATTGCTGCATTTTCTTTCGGTCTTTCTGATGTCAGTTCCTATTTCATGAGTTTCTTCAGTACATCCACAAGCTCGTCGATGGTCTCATCGTTTCCCGCTCTGATGTCATTGGCGACGCAGGTGCGCACGTGACTGGCCAGCAGCTCCTTGTTAAAACTGTTGAGCGCGCTGGTCACCGAGGACACCTGAATCAGAATGTCCGGACAGTACGCGCCTTTTTCCAGCATGCCTTCGATGCCGCGGATCTGCCCTTCGATCCTCTTGAGTCTGTTCATGAGATTTCGGAACTCCTTCTCAGTTCTCTCCTTTGTTCTGATTTCGTTACTATCCATAAGCGATATCTCCTTAATCGATTGCTCCTTGATTGCTTCTATATAGTATACCCCCGTAGGGTATTTGTCAAACCTGATTTTTGTCATATGGTCTTGTAAGGATTCATATCTTTGAGTTATGATTAATACATGGCTAAAGTAATCGATGAAAAGGACATCATATTTCAACAGGAAAAGATGGGAATGGGCTTCATGGTGACGGTTCTCGTCGTCATGATGACGATCCAGTGGATGACCCTCGACATGTATCTGCCGGCGCTGCCGGTTCTGAAAGATGAGTTCGGCGCCTCGGAGGAGGCGTTGAATGTCAGTCTGAATACCGATCTGTTTTTCTGCGGAGCGGGCATGCTCATCAGCGGCACCATCAGTGACAAGTACGGACGCAAATCGATCATGATCCTGGGGCTGGTGCTCTCGATGATCGGTCTGTTTCTGGCGCCCCTTTCCAAAGGCGTCGTATTTCTGTCGCTGATGCGCGGCCTTTGCGGTCTCGGCGGCGGATTTTCCCTTACGGTAGCAGCCGCCATCGTCCGTGACTCCTTCGAGGGGCAGACCTTCCAGATCGTGACCACCATCACGCAGGCTGTGGCCATCATCGGTCCTGTTTTCGCTCCCGCCATCGGATCATTTCTGATCGAGTATCTGTCCTGGAGATGGATTTTCCTGACGCTGGGCTTTGCCACGCTCATCACCCTGCTGCCGTTTATCGTTTTCACAGAAACCTGGCCTCGCGAAAGACGCCACATCAGCAGCGTGCTGCAGGCAACGATGCAGTCCTTTGCGTTCGTTAAAAACCGGGACTACGTCATCTTCATCACGATGGTTCTGTTCCTCACATTGCCGTTATGGGCGTATATCGCCACCTGCTCTTATATCTACTACGAGACCTTCGGCGTGAGCAATACGGAGTACAGCATATTGTACGCCACCGGCACCATGTCGGCTTTCGTGGCGCCGTTTATCTATATATGGATCTCACGCAAAAGCTCCAACCGCAGAGTGATGGAGCTTGTGTTTGCATTGATGTTGTTTTCTGTTGCCGCCTTTGTCTTTATCGCAGGCAAAAGCCCAATTCTCTTCCTGATCGCTGCCATACCTGTCATCATGGTAGAAGCGATCGTAAGGTCCATGGCCATGGTGGTGGTTCTCGACGAGCATCCGGAGGAGGCCGGCTCGGCAAGCTCCATTACCGGATTTGTTCTGACCGCAGTCAGCGTGATCGCCACATCCATCGCGACGCTGAACTGGCCGTCCTTTATCATGAGCATCGCCGTCATTACGGCGGCCAGCGTAGCTATAGGCATCGCCTTCTGGGTTTTGATTATCCGAAAGCAGGTCTACGCGTCTCAGCTGGGAATCAGGAAAGACCGATAGCCTGCGGCAAGTCGCCGCTGCCGGATCACTTCCTGATCACGAACTGTTCCCCCAGCGATTCATACACCAGTTCATCGCTGTGGGCGTTTTCGAGTTTTTGTCGTTCCTTTTCTTCCAGCCGCGCCCTTCGCCTGTGTTCTCTTCTGGCGAACCATATGAGGATGCATGTGAGTGCTGCCAGCGTGAGACATCCCATGATGATCGTCTTGAAGTGGGCATATCCCGCCCAGGTGATTCCCAGGATCAGGTCAGCCGCGTAAACTACCGCCGAGGCGATGAGAATCCACTTGATGGAGTGTTTGTTCAGTATCTTTTTAAGAGGCAGATCCGGGAACATGGCTTTGGCGGTAAACGTGAAGGCCGCCGCGATCACCAGTGCCAGAAGCACGAATCCCAGTATCGCGTTCAGCACGGGCGATGCCGCTGAGAACAGCAGGCCTCCCGCAAACACGACAGCGTTTCCTATGAACCAAAGCGGCAGCACAAATACGAGCCTGATGGCCCACGGAAGGTCTAAGATGAAGCCTTTGAATGTGCCCTTGGCCGCCTTTTCTTTTTGCTTATCGCTGTCCTGATCGTCGGTGGCGAGTTCATCGGTATCGGCGTCGATATGCTGCACCTGCGGTTCCACGTAGGAATTCTGCAAAATCTCCGCCGGATCGTCGAAGTTCGCTTCAATTGCCGCGCTGGACGATGTAATAATGGCCGCCACTGCTGCGGCGGCCGTTGCTTTTTTCTTATCTACCATTTTAGTAATTTATCTGCTTGCGCGTTCTATCTGCTCATCTCGAGCATCTTAGCCTTAAGCTGTGCTTCTATATTGGCCAGTTCTGTCTCCGCGGCCTTGCGCTTTTCTCTGCCTTCCTGCTGGACCTTCATAATGTCGTCCAGAGTATTGATCAGTTCGTTGTTCGTGTGCTGCAGAGTCTCGATATCTACGATGCCTCTCTCGTTTTCTTTGGCGATATCCACTGTAGTCTGGTGAAGCAGCTCGGCGTTTTTCTTCAGCAGATCATTGGTGGTATTTGTCACCATGTTCTGGGCTTCGACCGCTTCCTTGGAATGCTCCAGCCCCAGCGTGATGATCATCTGGTTCTTCCAGAGCGGAATCGTATTGACGATGGTGGTATGGATCTTATCCGAAAGCAGCATGGCGTTATTCTGGATCAGTCTGATCTGCGGCGCGTTCTGCAGGCAGATCGTTCTGGTCAGTTCCAGATCGTGAAGTCTCTTTTCGAATCTTTCACACATGGACGCATAATCGCTTACTGCCTGCGCGTCTTCCGAAAGTCCCGTTTCCGCGGCTCTGGCCTTCATGGCAGGAAGTTCCTCGTTCTGCGCCTTGTCCAGCGCGATTTTACCTGCCGCGATGTACATGGTCAGTTCCTTGAAGAACGTCTTATTGTTTTCGAAGAGCATATCCTGGATCGCGATGTCCTTAAGCAAAGTCTGCTGGTGCCCTTCCAGATTGGCGGCGACTTTTTCTACGCTCTTTGATACTTTGTTGTAATATTCCTTGACGTTTTCGGCTTTGTTGGCGCCCCTGTGAAAGAGCTTTGCAAAGAATCCCTCGTCTTCATCCGGATCGAATTTCAGGTCCGCCACCAGATCGCTGATCATGCCGCCAACTTCATCCAGATCCTTGTTTCTGACCTGTTCCAGCGCGGAATCCGAGAAGTCCGCCAGTCTCTTCTGCGCCCCTGCGCCGTAGGAAATAATGATATTCGTATCATGGAGGTCGATCTCATCGGCAAAGTTGTTGATCTGCTTTTTTTCTTCTTCGGAGAAGTTCTCCAGCCTGAAGGTCTCTGCGTCTTCCTTGCTCATGACACTATCCATCTTAGGTATCTCGAGGGTCGGTTCCGCCTGTTCCATTTCCATGACCGGTGTTTCCAGCGTCAGTTCCGGTTTTTCCATCTTAAGATCATCTGCCATTTCGTTTCTCCTCTCTATTTTTTGATATCAAAATCAGATCCCAGAAGTCCTTCTCTCTCGAATGTCTTTCGGAGGACTTCCATATCCACTTTAGTATCTATGTCTTCACGTTCATAGACTTTGGTTTCTATGTTCTTAAAGGCCTTGGCGCAGGTGCCGATCATCGCCTTGATTTCCCATCTGGTTTCCTCGGAACCTTCACCGTCGTTATACTTCTTCACGAGCTCCAGCGTCTGCGGAATATATGAGCTCTTGAGTTTCTTGATGTTTGTCATCTCCTCCAGCGCCGGCTCTTCCTTGAGCTTCTCATCGATTCTGGTGATAGAAGCTTTGATGGCATTCAGCGTCTCTCCCAGTTCAGGGTCTGTCGTCCTGGCGATTTCTTCCTCAAGGATCGCCTGGTAGGATCCCGCTTTCGGTCTTTCGGCCTTTGGCTTCGGTTTCTCAACCGGCTGCATCGGCTCGCCGTATTTCAGCATGACCAGCAGGTCGTATTCGCCATTGATATACGCGGAGATGCCGTACTTCGGCTTGCTGAAAAATCCCTTATTGATCATGGCCTGGATGTCGGTCCTTACGGTTTTCAGCGGAAGTCCCATCTTCTCTGCTACATTCTCCAGAGACGTATTGCCTCTGTTGTTGATATATGATTCGTATCGATCCCATTTCCGGACGGTCCTCTTAGCCGCGATGAGCAGAATCGCTCCGGCAATCACGAATCCTACGCCTGAAGCGTAATCGATGATGTTTTCCATCGTAGATGACCCTACCGGACCCGAGAACAGCCAGAATGCTCCCAGCGCCACCAGAACCCAGCCCCAGATCTTCCAGGCTTTGCAGGATCTCTTGGAGTTGACTTTCGCGCGCCTTGCCTTCAGCTTGGCTTCGTCCTGGGCTGCTTCCTGATCGGCCTGCCACTGATCGCTCAGCGGAATATTCTGCGCCTGATTCGCCGCGCCGATCTGCTGATCTCTGGTGAATCTCCATATCGCCAGAATGATTCCGGCCGGCCAGAACAACAGAAATGCCACGACAATAAACCAGATTCTCTCGTAGATCGGTCTTAAGTATTCTTCGGTATTTCTGTTATTGTTCTGTTCGTTAAAGTTCTGATGATTAAAGCTCTGATTGTTAAAATCATTCATTGTTGGTACCTCGTTTCTAATCCTGTTATACCCTTTAATATGCAGTGTTTTCAGTCAGTTATATGATATATTCTGCAGGGCGTTTTGTAAAGCTACATTATATGCCGAAATGGTTCCTGCTACACACCGAAATATTCCCTGATCTCCGCCATGCGGCTGCTCTGCGCTACGGAGAACGGACACCTGTCATCACAGTGCCCGCAGCCGGTGCAGTCCGAAGCTTTTGTTTCTAAAGTCTTGTAATGCTCCCTGGCCAGAATGTCTCCGGCCTTTGCCAGATCATAGTACTTATTAATCAGCCCGATATCCAGCCCCGCGGGACACGGCTTGCAGTGATTGCAGTATACGCAGGTGCCCTCGGTGTCCACCGGATCAAAGGTGGCGATGACCGAGTAGTCCAGCGCCTCTTCCGGCTGATCATAATACGCCAGGAGCGCTTTGACGTCCTCTTTGTTTCGCGCTCCCGGAAGCACCGACAGGACTCCCGGACGATCCAGCGCGTAGTGGATGCACTGCTCTTTGGTGAGGGCCGCGCCGAACGGCGACTGGGACGCGTCCAGCAGCTGCCCGCTGGAAAACGGCTTCATGACCGTGATCCCGATGCCCTCTTTCTCACATCTCCTGTAGATTTTCGCCCGCTCGCTCAGGCTTCCGTGGGCGTATTCTCCCTCTCCGCTGTCGTAGGCTGGGTTGATGGAGAACATCAGCTGGTCGATATTGACTTCATCCAGAACCGTCTGAATCACTTCCGGCGTGTGGGATGAGAATCCGGTATGGCGTATGACGCCTGATTTCTTCAGTTCTCTCATGTAGTCCAGTACGCCGTTCTCCTGAAAAGCCTCCCAGTCCTTGAGCTCATCGATACAGTGAATGAACCCGTAATCTATATAGTCTGTCTTCAGCTCGGTGAGCTGTCTGTTGACCGATGCCTTGACGGTATCCAGATCCAGAGACCATCCGTATACTCCCTGAGAGTACTCCGCTCCGAAATGGATTTGATAATACACGTTCTTTCGGTCCGCTGCAAAGGCCTCGCCAAATATCGGATAGGTATCTCCGTGTCCTGCCGCCAGATCGAAGTAGTTGATGCCGCCTTCATATGCGGCATGCAAAGCTCTGACGCCTTCCTCCAGTCCGGCTTCAAACAGGTACGCCGTCCCCAATCCGATCTCACTGATACTGTTACCGGTCTTCTTATTTGTCCTGTACTTCATGTCCGTCCCCCATGTCTGTGTGTGATTGCTGTTATCTCATTGTATCAAATATCGGGTGGTTCGTCTGCAACTTTATGGCGAGCGGTCCGGCAATGAATTGTAATCAAACGGGTTGACTCGTCTATATTCACCACCAACGCCTTTTATTATCAACGTTTGCGGGATCGTGGTGGGGTATGGATTTGAATAATGAAGAAAAATACCCCTCCAGCGATGTCTGCCAGAGCTATTTGGCGGGGATTTTTCGCAGTAAATTACATTTCTTACCCCACCTTGGAGGCTGGAGCCGTTGCAAATAAATGATTTGGTGGGGTTTTTGCTGACCGCAACGCCAGTGTGTCGGGTGTGGAAAGTGTGACGCATACCCTGTAGCGTCAGAACACAAAAAGAGCTGCTGCACTAGTCGCCTAATGCAACAGCTCCAATTCGCTGCCGGAGCAACATGTTATATGTTATAAACTGTTTTGGCTGTCAGGGCGTTCGCCATTCGGCGGGGCTTCCGGCCCCGCGCCGGAGCCTTCCGGGCCTGCTCCTGGACCTGCACCAGGGCCTGCGGCCTGACCGTAGATCAGGCTTTCCATTTTGATTTCCTGATTACTGCCGCCGGCGCTGATGGTGTAGGTCTGACCTTTTTTTATGTCCGGCGCGCTGACCTGCACGCACTGGAAGCTTTTGTCCGTCTTCATGCTGGCGATGACATTGCCGTCTGAGTCCTTGACTTCGATCTTACCTGTGGCGGAATCGCAGTTTGTCAGGATCGCGCCCTGCTTGGAGTTCTCACTGAAGTTAACGCCCATTCCGGATGCGCTTGCCGCCATAAATGTACCACCGGTGATCACCGCTTCACCGCCTTCTCCGACATCGACGCTGCCGTTGCCCATGCGCGAAGGTCCTTCCACCACCGTCGTTCCGCTGGTGATCTTAAGGGATCCGTTGGAATCAAGGCCGTCCCCTTCGGCATCCACGTGGATCTTGCCGCCGTTGATGCAGATCCAGGCGGTCTCATCATTGGCCGGCGCCTCGCTGTTTTGTCTGCTGTTTTGTTCGCTGTTTTGTCCTTCCTGCTGTCCGCTCTTCTTGCTTTTGCTGCTGACGGCGTTGAATCCATCGTCCTCGGATGTCACATCAACCGTCCCCCCGTTGATGATGACAGTGTTGCCTTCCAGGCCCTCGCAGCTTTTGCTGATCTTCACGCTGCCGGCTTCGACCACCAGATCCGTGTAGGCATGGATCCCGTCATCGCCGGAGGCTATGTTTATTTCGCCGTCCTTGATATAAACGAAGCCGACGCCTTTGTCTTCATCCTCCGAATGCAGGCCGTCTGTCCCCGCTTCGATCTTCAGCTGTCCGTCCGCGATTCTGATGCTGTTGTGCGCATCCAGACCTTTCTTTCCGGCGGTGATGTCGATATTTCCTCCGGTGATGACCAGATCGTCTTTGGAAACGATGCCGTGGCCCTTTGCGCTGCTGATGGCCAGCTTGCCGCTGCCGTTGATGGTCAGGTCGTCTTTGGAGAAGATGACGCTGTCGACGTTGGTGTCACCATCTGCCTCATATTTGCCTGTCACTTTCAGGCTGTTTTCACTGCCCTCTGCCAGAGTGACGAAGACTTTGTTGGCGGACTTGACATATATCGCCGCGCTGTTGTCATTCGTGATTTCAACTCCATCCAGAACGATCTGAATCTTGGCCTCGTCATCCGCGTCGATGTTGACCTGGCCCTGGAGCTTTCCGCATAATATATATACGCCTTCCCTATCTATCGTGACGTCTTCATCGGATAGCTTGATTTTCGTAGCGGATGCCTCATCGTATTCTCCGGACAGGTCTCTGGATGTGAACATCTTTATGGATGCCAGATCCTCTACGGTGACGCTGTCCGTGTCTGCAGAGCCTCCACCCGATGCGGATCCACCGCAGCCCGTCAGCGTCAGTGCCATCATCATGATCAATACTGCGATCGCTGTGATTATCTTAAAGCGCATTTCTACCTACCTCCATATCATGTGTCATTGCGATTTCCAGGTTCCCGTTGCGGACCCTGAGTTCATCTATCATTTCTCTCTCCGTGAGAGGATCTTTGAGCGTTACGTTATACGTGAGCTTGAACAGGCTTCCCATGGCCGTGGTCTTAAGACCCACAAGCTCATGGCGCTCCGCATACCGGTCAAATATTTCTCTAAACATGGCAGCGTATTCCAAGTCCTCCGGAACGGTGATCTTCAGGCATCTGCTCCGGTCGACCCTCCTGCCGCAGGCCGGCTCCAGACACACGATCAGCATCATCACGATGCCCATAATGACCATGAAGATCAGCGCGTACGCCAGGTACCCCATGCCCACGATGAGACCCGCGCCCATGGCGAGAAAAATCGTGGCGATATCTCTGGCGTTGCCCGGAACGGACCTGAATCTCACCAGGCTGAACGCTCCCGCCACGGCGATGCCGGCGCCGATGTTGCCGTTTACCATGATGATCACGATGGCCACGATGGCCGGCAATATGATCAGCGTCGCGATGAAGCTCTTGGTATATTTGCTCTTATATGCGTAGACAAAGGCCAGTATCATGCCGATCAGCAGAGCCGTTCCTATACATGCCATGAATCCGCCAAGCCCTATATCTGCGGACGTCTGTCCATCAAAAATTCCCTGTAATATCGAATCCATCACGCGCTTCTCCTCATCTCCATGATTTCGGACGCCTTTTGCGCAAAGGCCTTGCCGTACTTGCTGAAACTTGTTTTATATATCCGCTCCTGATCCAGGATCTCCGTCAGCCACAACGGGATCCCGGAGCTGGTTTTGATCTCCATGACATGCGCGCAATGGTTCATGATCGGCTGCCCATATCCTCCGGAAGCCAGAGTCAGGTCGAAATCTCTCCATAATATATTGCTGTCAAAGGTCACTCTGAGACCCGGATCCTCGCACCCCTGCCAGGCTTCCCGCTCATAGGAAATCAGCATTGCCGGCTGCAGCGTTTTGTAGTAGTCTCTGGCGTAGGCGATTTCTCTGGCGATCTGCCGCTCGCAGTAGGTGGATGAAATCTCCGGGGCGGCCACCAGACTCCCCGCCATAAAGGCGGCTGCCTGTTCTGCGGTGAGGGTCATGCGCCTTTTATACACCACTTTCCTGTACTTTTTCTTCAGCTCCAGAAAAACCTTATCGCCTGAGCCCGCCGGCCCGTAACTTCTGATTCTGATTTTTTCTTTATACAGCGGGTGCTCGATGGATCTTCTGATCAGCCTGAAATCCGGCGTGTCATAATACAAACTCTGTATCGTGCTCCGGCCGTGCCTGTCCTGCTGCATTCTGGTTTTTAGTATTTCTTCGATCAGAGCCTTTTGCTCTGCGGTAACGATATATTTCGTTTCGTGTCTGGCAAATCGCATCTGTTCCATGCCATGTTCTCCCTTCATCCGCCCGAAGGCCTTTGTTGATGGTCTTATGGTACATGTGGACCGTGGACATTTCGGGAGCGTCTCGTGTGGATTATCAAAAGCTCCTTTGAAGAATGAGTCACACCCTTATCACAAAAACTTCAAAAACCACACCCCGCGGATTCGCCTTGATATGTGATGAAAGCAGCGGTATGATAGGTATATCTTAGATGTATCTGTAGTTTGTTGATGGTGGTGACGGTCATGAAACAACACAAGCGGCTTTTGATCATCGTATGTATCCTGCTGGCGATACTGATTGTCCTGGCAGGCGCGCTGATCGCGTATCTGAATGATTATTCTCACGCAGATGAAACGGCGCTGGCGGCGCTGGAAACAGACGATAAGGTTACGGTTAAAGAAATGGATTACGGATGGTTCTTTGATGGTCCGTCTGAAGATACGGGCATGATCTTCTACCCGGGCGGCAAGGTTGACGAGAGAGCCTACGCGCCGCTGCTTCACCGCATGGCGGCCAAAGGCTTCGACGTGTGTCTGGTGAGGATGCCGCTGCATCTGGCCATCCTCAAGCCCGACAAGGCCGATGACGTGCTGGCGCAGCATTCCTACGAGCACTGGTACATCGCGGGGCATTCGCTGGGCGGCGTAAGCGCTGCTGATTACGCGGCGGATCACGGCAAGAAGTTTGAGTGCCTGCTGCTTCTGGCGGCTTACCCGTCAAGGCAGCTGGACGAGTCTTTAGTGGTTCTATCGATCTACGGGTCCAACGATAAGGTCTTAAATCAGGATAAATTAAAAGAAAGCCAGAAGTACATGCCTCCTGACAATCTGGAGTATATCATCGATGGGGGCAACCACGCCCAGTTCGGTAACTACGGCGCCCAGGACGGCGACGGCAAGGCGGACATCACTGCCGAGCAGCAGCAGCGGGAGACCTGCGATGTATTCCGTCTCTGGATCGAGTAAAGACATTTGTCATTGCGGCATCTGATCATACGATCATACGACAACGGCAGGCCTTGCGGCCTGCCGTTTTAGTTGTTTCGATTGATTTTTATTCCTGGTTTGGATCTTCTTGATTCGGATCTTCCGTGTCCGCTTCTTCTGCGGGAGACTCGATCAGTTTTTCTTCCGGTGCTGTATCCGGTTCTGCATCCGGCTCTGCGGCTGACTCTTCGGCCATCTCTGCGGCCGTGGATTCCCCAGCTTCGTCTGCGTTTTCCCTGGCCCGGATCTTACCGGCAATGTTCAGGAATATGCCCGCTGCTCCGCTGTATACGTAGAACGCTCCCATGACGATGGTGAATGCCATGCCCATGCCGAATGGACGTATGATGATCAATACACCGCAGATGACAGATACCACTGCCAGTATGATATTGATCAGCTTATATGGCACCGCGCTCAGATACATGAATATCTTTATGCCGTCCAGGATCAGGATGATTCCCATGGTGATCCAGAAAGCCTCCACGAAGAAATCAGGCCAGACCAGCAGTATGATGCCGAATATCCCGACGATGGCCGCCACCGCGATCAGCAGTCCGAATCGGATCCCCAGATACTTCCTGTCCCGCAGGGTCGGTATCAGTATCATGAGTCCGACCAATATCAGAAACGCTCCGGTGAACCGAACCAGCATAATCATGGAGGTGGCCGGATACACGATAAACGCCACTCCCAACAGCAGGAACAGTATCGATGTGATCAGAAGCTTGTTCTTATGATTTTCATAAAACATGGCTTACTCCTTCTTCTCTTTTTACCCTAGAAAATGTATGTGAGCAGGCTGAGTGCAACAAATAGTCCCAGTATCCCGCCTCCAAACAACAGGCTGTTCGCCATCGAATGCCTGCGGAAGCGCATGAAGCCAAAGCCCAGAATCGCCAGTACTACGGCTCCTGCCCATCTCATCACAACCGGATTACTTGCCAGTTCGTTGAACGTTTCAAACATGCAGTATCCTCCTGCGGCTGCGCCGCCATCAAATTAACACAGATTTTTATCAAAACAGATTTCTGATCCATTCGATCAGTCTGGCGAAGATTCCCTGAGCTTCGCCTGAGCTGAATATGTCTTTCAGGTTCTCGAGAATGTACTGTGACTGTCTCTGCACGTTGCCCCAGTCTATATCCAGACTCTGAAGGTTCTTCAGCATTCTGATGATCTTCGCGATGGTTTCGTCCGAAATCGTCACGCCGGCTTCTTCCGCGGCATCCCTGATGGACTCTTCCATCTCGGAATCCGTCATATCCGGATTATCAGCCATCTCTTCCTTGACCTTGGCGATGATGCCTTCCGCGGCATCGGTGTCGCCGATTTCCTCAGCGATCTCGCCGGTAGTGGTGAGCTCATCCACGCTGCCCTCGATGACTTCGTCGCTGACCGGCTGACCGGTCATTTCTTCATAGGCCTTGATGGTTCCCACCAGCGCCGCCGTACCGGATATCTCGAACGGCCCCGCTACGATAACATCGGCGCCCTGCACGCCCGCCGTAGCCAGCGCGTTTTTGTACATGCCTTCCGTGCAGTATCCGATATTGTGTGTCTCAACATTAATGTCGCTGCCGCCGTTTTCTCTGATCAGAACGGAGGACAACGCCCTGGTTCCGATCTCTGAGGAGCTGACATAACTGCCGAGGTACTCGCGCTCTTCGTTGTTCGTGACGTATCTGACATTGTAATCGTTGATATTGGAAACTCCCAGCAATTCGAGAACGGTGCTCTGCTCGGAGCTCGACAGGTCCGCGCCCAGAGATAGATATTCGTCTCCCTCAGCTGCAAAGGCCTGTGCCGCTGGCATCATCGTAGTCACGGCAAAAATGACCGCAATCAGCGCTGCCAGTCTTTTCTTAAAAATATTCTTCATTATATATCCCCTTTCTATCTTCTCAATCCCTGTAGTAGTCGCTTTTTCTCACTCCTCTGGCCAGTGCCGCGATGATGGCGCCGGCCCCTATGAGCAGACTGAGCTTGCCGAGTCCGCTGGACGGAGCGTCATAGCCCTTGGATCTCCTATCCGGTCCGCTGGGCTTTGTGATCTTCTGGTTTCCCTTCGGTTTCCAGACGGTCGTGTCCTTTTCTTTACTCATAATATCTAATTCCTTTCCTCCTTTATCGCATACACTTTATTATTACATTTATTTACAGTTATTGCAAGGAAATACAACCGCTCCTCGCAGATGTATCATATAGCATGATTGTGTTGATTATGTGTTTTATTATTTACACCCCGCTAAAGTATTATAGTATAATAATGTCATAGATCAATAACCGATAACAAGTATGTAAGAGAGGTCAGTATGGATAGAAACAGGCCAAGGGCCAGAAAAACATTCACAGGTCACAGCAGCGGAAACAGCGGCGGAGGATTTGGCGGAAGCCACAGCGGCGGCGGGTTCAGCAGTCACAGCAGCGGCGGCCATAGCGGCGGCTACTCCGGCGGAGGCGGCGGGTTCAGTTTCGGACGCGGCAGCGGCTCCAGATCGCCGGGAGGCTGCCTGATCGCGATCTTTGTCATCGTCGTTCTGATCTTCGGAGGCGGCGGTCTGTCCCTCAGCGGACTGCTGGGAGGCGGCGGTTCCAGTTACGAAGATAACCTGTACTACGGCGGCGGCTCCTCCAACGGATGGTATAACGGTGAGTCCAACACCGGAAATCTCAACACGGAAGTCTCGCCTCTTGCCAGAGCGAAATACACCGAGATCAAAGGCGGCGGCAAGGACGTATACACCATCATGGTCTACATGTGCGGCACCGATCTGGAGTCCAACTCCGCGGCGGCCACCAAAGACCTCAACGAAATGATCAGCGCCACCCTGGATAACAAGAACCTCAATCTCATCGTCTACACCGGCGGATGTAAACGGTGGCGAAACAATACCATAAGCAGCACGTACAATCAGATCTGGCAGATCCGAAACGGCGGCATTAAGTGCATCGAAAGCAACGCGGGCAACGCGCCGATGACACAGGCCTCCACCCTTTCGTCCTACCTTAAATGGGCAAATGCCAAATATCCTTCCAACAGGACGGCGCTCATCTTCTGGGATCACGGCGGCGGATCCATCAGCGGCTACGGATATGACGAGAAGTATCCTCGCAGCGGGTCCATGACTCTCAGCGGCATCAAGGATGCTCTCAGCGCGTCAAAGATCAAATACGATTTCATCGGCTTCGATACCTGTCTGATGGCAACGACGGAAACGGCGCTCATGCTGGGCGACTACGCAGACTACATGATCGGCAGCGAGGAAACGGAACCCGGCATCGGCTGGCACTATACCGGATGGCTCAGCGATCTGAACAATGACCTGTCTATGCCGACCATCGAAATCGGCAAGGCCATCGCCGACGACTTCACGTCCACATGCGCCAGCCAGTGCAGCGGTCAGTCGACGACTTTGTCCGTCGTCGATCTGTCTGAGCTTTCTCAGACACTGCCGTCTAAGCTGAATGCCTTTGCGGAAGACGCCAGCGATATGATCAGCAATAACGAGTATAAGGACGTGGCCATCGCCAGAAGCAGCAGCAAGGAATTCGCCAGATCAAACGGTCTGGATCAGATCGACCTGGTACACTTCGCCAGACTCATGGACACCCGCGCCAGCAACGATCTGTCGGACACTTTGCTGGATGCCATCAAGTACAACAGAACATCACAGTCCACAGCAAACGCCTATGGACTTTCCATATACTTCCCTTACAAAACATTGAATAAAGTTGACGCCATCACGGACACCTATGAAGACATCGGTATGGATGAAGGCTACACTTCCTGCATCCAGAAGTTTGCCCAGATGGAAGTCAGCGGACAGGCTGTAGCCGGCGGATCCGGCTCCCCGTTCGACGTGCTCATGGGTAACGGCAGCGGTTCTTCCGGGAATATGACGAATCAGGCCATCCAGCAGCTGGTGGGAACGCTCCTGTCCGGAAATTATTCCGGCTTCGGCAGAGCGGGCCTTGTGGATCTGGATGCATCCAACACCAGCTTCCTGGAAAACGGTCCGCTGGATGCTGATGCGGCTGCGGAATACATCGCCGCTAACCAGCTCTCGGCAGAGGATCTCAAATGGCAGAGAAACAGCGACGGTGATCAGGTCATCATGCTCGAAGAAGAGCAGTGGGATCTCGTGCAGACCGTCGATATGGAAATGTTCTACGATACAGGGGAAGGATATCTGGATCTGGGACTGGACAATATCTTTGACTTCGATGACGACGGGAATCTGCTTCCTAGACTGGACAGAACGTGGATCGCTCTGGACGGACACATCGCGGCTTACTACCACACGGAAACGTTGGAGAAAGGAAATGACCAGTACTCCATCACCGGATACGTCCCTGTGAAACTGAACGGCGAGAACGCCAGGCTGATTCTGGTGTTTGACAATGACAATGAACAGGGATATGTGGCCGGTGTCAGCTATGATTACGACGCAGAAGTAACGGAGACGGCCGCAAAGGCTTTGCCGGGACTCAGCAAAGGCGATGAGATCCAGCTCATCTGCAGATACTTCGATTATGACGGAGGCCTCAAGGAAAATTACAAGCTCAGCGGCACCATGGCGGTAGAGGATCCTGACGGGATCGAGATCACCAATGAAACCATCGGCAGCGGCAAGGCCAAGATTTCCTACCGCTTCACCGACATCTACGGCAAAGATTACTGGACTCCTGTCATCGAGAATTAAAACGGAACAGCTTCGGCAGCAGGTAAAGCAAAACCACCAGCCCTGCCAGGATCACGGCATAGCCGATCCGGTAATCCCCCAGGGCTTCAAAGGGACCCAGCGGACTGCCTGCGCTGAGGCTTACCAGATACATATAATTCATGTCAAAGGCCAGGTCAAACCAGTACACGCCGAACGCCATGAGAATAAGAGCAGCTACCGAGACCGGGATCGTTTTGATCTCCGGTCTTATTTCTTTGGCCGCCATGAGCATGATGATGTATGACACGAACAGGATATGCGCCGTGAAGCTGTGGATGCTCATCATATTCGCAAAGGCCGGAAGCACCATCCAGGATGGGAAGATGAGGGCGGAAAGCCCCGCGGCCAGTCCCACCAGATAGAGAAAATTCCCGGCATACAGGCTGATGCCTTGGGACGGATCGCCCCTGGTAAACAGTCCGTGCAGGATGATGATCACGATGCATATCGAGCAGAGCTGCAGCGGCAGATAGTGGGTGACGGACACCCCGTTCATGGTGACGATCACGTATTTCAACATCTCATCCAGCAGGAGCAGGCTGGCCATCACAAGCCGCTGCTTTCTCCTGCCCGCGCTTGATTTTCTCTTATAGCTGACCGCGCAGATCAGCGCTGCGCACACAAATAACACCAGCCAGAGGATGTGGCCGGTGTCAAAATGTTCGAAGCCTTTGCATTCATTTCTATTTATCGTTTCTACCGTAGACCAGAAAAATTCCATGCTTCTCCAGATCCGTTCCGCTAATTATATGGGTAATACCTGAGCACGTGTTTCACATAGTGGATATCTCCGTAACCGTCGGTACCCAGCTTTTTGGCCATGATCTCAGCGAATTCCTTCGCGTTGTCCTCCGTGTACTCACCGTATTTCTTCAGGGCCCACTTGATATATCCGTCTCCGAAATTGTACCCCTGGATCGCCAGGCTGATTCTCTTGATGTCCGTCGGGTTTTTGCATCCGGCCATCTCGATGTCATCGGCCAGCTGGTGGATCCCGCAGTCGATGGAGTATCTGGGATCGGTTATCCCATGGGGTTTCTTCGGGAATCTGGTGTTATAGTTTCCCTCCGATGACTGCATCGGATCGTTGCCCCTGCCGTGGGATTCCTGCATCATGACCGCGCTTACCAGCGGGGCGTAGTCCTCGATCCCATACTCTTTAGAGAGCTTGAGAATCGTTTCTTCGTAGCTTTTGACGCTGGGACTTACGGGTCTGTGGATGAAATTGGTGCTCTGCGTCACGCCAAAGATCACTACGAGAATCGCCAGTCCCGCAGCCACCAGGGCGAAAAACCTTATTGTGCGCCTCGTGATCTGACGCTTTTTTCGATTTTGTCGTCTTCGTCTACTGCTGACGTTTCTCTTTTTCTTAGCCATGAAAACATTATATCACAGCTTCGGTAATCAGACGCCCCATTTCCTCGGTTCCGGTCACTTTTTCTCCCGGCCCGGCGATATCCGTCGATCTGTATCCGTCGGCCAGGACTTTCTTAACGGCTCCCTCGATGGCGTCCGCCTCCTCGGCGAGGCCGAAGGAGTAACGCAGCATCATTGCCGCTGACAGTATGGTCGCCATAGGGTTTGCCCTATCCTGTCCCGCGATATCCGGCGCGGAACCGTGTACCGGTTCATACATGCCGAAATTTCCAACTGCCAGGCTGGCAGATGGCAGCATGCCGATAGAACCGGTGACCTGACTTGCTTCGTCAGACAGGATATCTCCGAATATATTGCTGGTTACGATCACGTCGAACTGTTTCGGCTCTCTCACCAGCTGCATGGCCGCATTATCGACATAGTAGTGATTCAGTTCGATGTCCGGATAAGCCTCGCTGACCTCTGTCACGACTCTCCTCCAGAGCCTGGAGCTTTCCAGCACGTTGGCCTTGTCCACGCTGGTGACCTTGCCGCCGCGTTTTGAAGCCATGTCAAAGGCCACTTCGGCGATCCTTCTCACCTCGCCTTCGGAATACTGTTCGATGTCATAAGCGGCCTTGCCCATATCGGTATCTTTAAACCCCTTTTCTCCGAAATATATGCCGCCGGTCAGCTCTCGGACAACCAGCAGATCCAGACCTCCGGCTACCAGTTCCGGTTTCAGCGGGCAGGCATCCGCCAGCTCCTCAAACAGCATGGCCGGTCTCAGATTGGCAAACAGTCCCAGTTCCTTTCGAAGTCCCAGAAGCGCCCTTTCCGGTCTCTCATCTCCCGGCACGTCATCCCACTTCGGACCGCCTACCGCGCCCAGCAGCACGGCATCGCTTGCTCTGCACACATCGATGGTCTCCTGCGGAAGACACCCGCCGGTTTCATCAATGGCGCATCCTCCCGCCAGCATGTATTCATAGCTGAAGTTGTGTCCGTATTTTTCTCCTACTTTATCCAGCACTTTGACAGCCTGATCGATGACTTCCGGTCCAATGCCGTCGCCTCTGATCACTGCGATTTTGTAATCCATTCTTTTTGCTCTCCTGTTCTCTATTTCTCTGTAAGGCTCTTCATGAGTCCGCCCTTCGCCATGATATCCTTGATGAATTCAGGGAAAGGCAGCGCCTGATAGGTTTCGTTTCTCGTCTCGTTGGTGATCACGCCGGTATCGAAGTCGATGGAGACCACATCTCCTGCCTGGATCTTTTCGCCGGCTTCCGGACACTCCAGTATCGGCAGCCCGATATTGATGGCGTTCCGATAAAAAATTCTGGCGAAGGTCTTGGCGATCACGCAATCGATGCCGCTGGTTTTGATGGCAATAGGCGCATGCTCTCTGGATGAGCCGCAGCCGAAGTTCTCGCCGCCTACCATGATATCTCCCTGTTTGACTTTATTCACAAAATCCGCGTCGATGTCTTCCATACAGTGAGACGCCAGTTCCTTGTGATCGGACGTATTCAGATGCCTTGCCGGGATGATGACATCGGTGTCCACATTATCTCCGTATTTATGCACTGTGCCTTTTGCTTTCATATCATTTCCTCCTATATCTCATCCGGTCCGGCGATTTTGCCCGCGATGGCTGATGCAGCCGCGACTGCCGGGCTTGCCAGATATACTTCCGATTCAACGTGTCCCATTCTGCCGACGAAGTTTCTGTTCGTCGTGGCCACGCACCGTTCTCCCTCGGCCAGGATCCCCATGTATCCGCCAAGGCACGGTCCGCAGGTCGGCGTCGATACCACACAGCCCGCGTCGATGAATGTGGTCAGATATCCTCTGGTGATACATTCTCTGTAAATGTCCTGGGTGGCGGGTATGATGATGGTTCTCACGTCAGGATGGACTTTTTTGCCTT
Source organism: Bacillota bacterium (assembly GCA_030530285.1). Taxonomy (GTDB): domain Bacteria; phylum Bacillota; class Clostridia; order Peptostreptococcales; family Anaerovoracaceae; genus Lentihominibacter. The sequence goes on from JAUMVD010000009.1 coordinate 41,113, forward strand.
CCAGGATCTTTGCCGCCAGCGCCATGTCTTCCAGTCTGCCGTTGGTGCAGGAACCGATGACGACCTGGTCGATGGGAACCTCTCCCACCTCATCGATGGTTCTGGTGTTCTCCGGCAGGTGCGGGAAGGAAACCGTAGGCTTCAGGCTTCCCAGATCGATATCGTAAGTGGCGGCATACTCCGCGTCCTCGTCCGCTTCGAATTTCTGCCACTGCCCTTTGACTCTGCCTGTCATGTATTCCTCTGTGATTTCGTCCACCGGGAATATGCCGTTCTTGCCTCCGGCTTCGATGGCCATGTTGGCGATGCAGAGTCTGTCGTCCATGGAGAGGTTCTTCACTCCATCTCCTGTGAATTCCATAGACTTGTACAGTGCGCCGTCAACTCCGATCATGCCGATGATGTGGAGAATGACGTCTTTGCCTGTGACGTTCTCGTTCAGTTTGCCGGTGAGATTGAATCGAATGGCTTCCGGCACCTTGAACCAGGCCTGCCCGGTGGCCATGCCCGCGGCCATATCCGTGCTGCCCACACCGGTGGAAAACGCTCCCAGCGCGCCGTAGGTGCAGGTGTGTGAATCGGCGCCGATGATGCAATCCCCGGCCTTCACGATGCCCTGTTCCGGCAGCAACGCGTGTTCGATCCCCATCTTTCCTACGTCGAAGAAGTTGTCAATATCAAAGCGCTTTGCAAAAGCTCTGCACTTCACGCACTGCTGTGCCGCTTTGATGTCCTTATTCGGTGTGAAATGGTCCATTACGATGGATATCTTGCTCTTATCACTGACACTGTCAAAGCCCGCCTTATCGAATTCGTTCACCGCCACAGGCGTGGTGATGTCGTTTCCCAATACCATATCCAGATCCGCCCTGATGAGCTGCCCCGCAGCCACGCTCTCCAGTCCTGCGTGGGCGGCCAGGATCTTTTGTGTCATTGTCATTCCCATATCAGTTTTTCTCCTTTATTCTACGAAATGGTCTACTTTGTTTTCTCTGTTGATGGCGCTGACCAGCGCGTTTACGGAAGCCAGTATGATATCCTCATGCGTGCCGACTCCCCAGAACTGCTGTCCCTGTTCATTCTCGATGCAGACATATGCGCCGGCTTTTGAATGAGATTCAGCGGAAAGCGCGTTTTCGGAGTATGTGATGAACTTATAGTCAAAGGTGTACGGGGCTTTGCGCAGGCCGTTGCTGATCGCGTCCAGATGCCCGTTGCCATCCGCTTCGAATTCATACTTGCGGCCTTTGATCGTCACCTTCATCTTCGTCTTGACGCCCTGCGTCGACTTGGAGTCCGCCGCTCTAAAGAACTCCGCTTCGGTGATATCGATCGGGTCGAACACATTGATATATTCCTTGCTGAATACATCGAAGACTTCCGAAGGCACCAGTTCCTTGTGCTTCCTGTCGGATATATCCTTCACCAGATACCCCAGTTCTTCTCTCATGGCCTGCGGGATCATGTATCCGAAATTCTTCTCCATGATGTACGCTACGCCGCCTTTGCCGGACTGACTGTTGATCCTGATGACGTCGGCCTCGTACTCCCGGCCCAGATCCTTCGGATCCACCGGCAGATATGGGCAATCCCAATGCTCCTTGCCGCTTTCCTCGTAATGCTTCATGCCCTTCGCAATCGCATCCTGGTGTGAGCCGGAGAATGCCGCAAACACCAGCTTCCCGCCGTACGGCTGTCTCGGATGGACTTTGATATCCGTGAACTTCTCATACATCTCCACACATTCCGGCATGTTGCTGAAGTCAAGCCCCGGATCGATGCCGTGAGAGTACATGTTCATGGCTACCGTTACGATGTCCACGTTGCCGGTTCTCTCTCCGTTTCCGAACAGTGTGCCCTCGATCCTGTCGCCGCCGGCCAGGATGCCCAGCTCCGCGTCCGCGACTGCCGTGCCCCTGTCGTTATGAGGATGCAGGGAAACGATGATGTTCTCTCTGTTATGGAGATGCTTGCACATGTACTCGATCTGGGATGCGTAAACGTGAGGCATTGACATGGCCACGGTTGCCGGCAGGTTGATGATCACCTTTCTCTCCGGTGTCGGCTGCCATATGTCGATGACAGCGTTGCAAATCTCAGCAGCGAAATCCATCTCCGTTCCGGTGAAGCTCTCCGGGGAATACTCGAAGGTAAATTCCGTTCCCTCCGTTTCCGCGGCCTTTTCCGCGTATTCCTTGATGAGCTCCGCTCCGTCGGTGGCGATCTTTATGATTTCTTCTTTGCTCTTTTTGAAGACCTGTTCCCTCTGGGCTACAGATGTGGAGTTGTACAGGTGAACCACCGCCTTTGGCGCGCCCTTGATGGCGTCAAAGGTTTTCCTGATGATGTGGCGTCTTGACTGCGTCAGCACCTGCAGCGTGACGTCGTCCGGCACGATCTTTTCGTCGATGATCTTTCTCAGGAAGTGGTATTCTGTGGCGGAAGCCGCCGGAAATCCCACTTCAATTTCTTTGAAGCCGATCTTGACGAGGTACTTAAAGAACTCGACTTTCTCGGCCAGTGTCATGGGAACGATCAACGCCTGATTGCCGTCCCTGAGGTCGACGCTGCACCATGCGGGCGCCTTTTCGATGTGGTCCTTCTTCGTCCACTCCATGTACTCGTTTCCTACAGGGAAGTATCCAACCCTGTACTTGTTGTAATTATTCATGTTTCCTCCTAAAAAAAACTTCGCCTCATTAAGAGACGAAGGTATTACTCCGCGGTACCACTCTTATTGACATGCCTTTCGCTCCGGTAATGCTGCTACCGGCCGCCCCGCTGCCGCGAGGAACTACATGCCCGCTTAAGATTCGATGCTCCCGGGTGAGACGTCCAGTTTCCGCACGCGGCCTCTCACCAAACACCGCTCTCTGTACTGCTTCCACAGGATTTATTCCGTTCAACGCATCCCTATTCAGTTACTAGTTTGTGGGTTTTCACAACCCACGTTGATAATATAACGCAGTTTTAGTTGGATGTCAACAAATTATTGGTAAATTCTTTGTACTTTTTTACAGACTTTTTATAATCTTGCTTTAATGGCATTCTTGATCACGATCTGCTCTAACTCTAGCTTCTCTACCCGCCCTTCGAGCTCAGTATAGGATCTGTGCGCATCGGGCAGAACCTCCAGATGGAGTTTTAGCATCGGCATCAGTTTGTTCTCAATGATCATAGTAAATTTACGCTCTACTTCATCGATTCGCTTCGCGATTCTGTTATCCAGCGTTTCAATAATGTCCGTAAAACGCGCGTCCATAACAGCATTCAGTTCTTCGTTGTGCTTGTCGAGACGTGCATCGAGCATGTGCTGCACTTCCTCGGTATGCTTGTCTAGACGCGCATCAAGCATGTTCTGGAATTTTTCATCCTGCTCAGCAAAGCGCTCGTCGAACATTTTCTGGAATCTTCCCTCCTGCTCAGCAAAGCGCTCATC
>JAUMVD010000068.1 GCA_030530285.1 Bacillota bacterium
ATCTCTCATTTTTTATCTATTTCTGTAACATATGTCCTATCACATTACATTTATCAAGTTTAAACGCTCTTCCTGAAGGCCGCGCACCCGCATATGACAAGTAATGCCCCGATTGCGATCATCAGCACCGCTGCAATGTGTGTCTCGTCTCCCGTGGCCGGGCTGTCTCCTGCCGCATTTACCGAAGTATCCGGAAGGGAGGATGATTCTTCCGGCGCCTCCTTCGACGGTTCTTCCGCAGGCGTATCATCCGGCGTTTTGTCCGTATCGTCTGGCGTATCTGAGGTGAGTTCCCCCGCCGGCGGCTGTTCTTCCTGCGGCTCGTCTTTCTTTATGGTGACGGTCTGGGCTTCGTCGTTGATATCCTCATGAGACGCTATGAGTTCATCTCCCTTGAACAGCTTCTCGAACGCCACCAATTCCCTGCCCTTAAGGTCGTCCCCGGCTTTGCCGAATTCCACGGTCACCGTCCCATCGGCACTTTCAGGCGTAAAGTTCTTTTCTGCCGTTTTGCCTTCGATTTCCTTGCCGTCTGATTTATCCATCAGACGACCCACGATTTTATACTCCGTCCCGGCTTCCAGCCCCGTATACGAAACTTCATCCACGATCTCTCCGCTGTCATCTGCCTTTGCAGTCGTCTTTATCGCCGGCTCCGGTTTGTCCGTTTCTGCAGCGGAGGGCGACCACTTCACGCTGAATGAAAAACTGCCCTTGTCATTCAACCCGAATACGATGCTCTGCCTGTGCTTCTTATTGATGATGTACGTGCTGAAGCCACCCTCGCCGCCTTCGATCTGCGGTGAATCGAACGACCCATCGGTATCGGCAGGCGCGGTGAACTTAAAGGACTCTCCGCCGGCAATCGTCACGGTCTCGCCTGACTCCGGAGTGATCCCCTCCTCTGTGCCATCATTTGATTTCTTGACCAGTGACGCTCCTTCCGGCACCGGTACGTCTATGGCCTTCTCGGCATCCGCGTTGAACGTGATATACGGGGTTTCCTGTTCACCGCTCTCCTGATTGAATTCCGCGGTCACTTCGCTCTGGTCCAGCCCGCCTGCCGCTTCAGGCGGATCCGGCCAGGTTTCCATTTCGGCCATGACCGCCTTTATCATTTCCGCCGACTCGCTGCTGAGACCTTTGAACGCGCCGGAATTAGGGCTTTTGCCGCTAAGGGCGTAACTCAAAAGCAAATGGCACAACACATAGCTGCCCTGATCGCCCTTATAGCAGGCCTTCCTGTCCACAGTCTCCAGGTACGATGCCGTCTTTTCTGCGAATCCCGGATACCCATAAGAATAATACAAAATCTTTCTGACCAGTTCGTTGTCATACCTCAGCGCGTTGTGCGACGCCTTGGTCATCCTTCTCTTTTTAGGCTGCACGCAGTAAGCGGTTAACGTGTTCCCCTCGTACTTGACTTTGAAATTGAACGTGTGGTAGTTTTCGTAATTGAATTTTTTGTTGTACGTGCAATCCACCTTGATGGTTTCTTCGATGGTTTCTTCCGCAAAGGCATCGCACATCCCGGCCGCGCCGATGGTCCACGCCATCATCAGCGCCAAAACAGCAAAAGCTATCCCCCTGCAAAAACCTGACCTGTACCCCTTTGATATCATCATCTCTGTTTGATCTCCCCTTTCGTAATGTGATAAGTGATATGGTTTTATTTACCATATATTACCATAAATTACCAGAATGTCAATGCAAAAGGCCCAATTCCCCATGAAACATATTCTTCGCTTACCGAACAAAAGGACAAATTCATGAAATAGGGTTTGCAACATCAAAATCCGAATGAAAAAATTCTGACCTTACGATATTTCAGCAGCATTTCATGAAATGCAAATCAAACATCATTAATCCGAATGAAATAATAGCTTCACTTCAACTTTTTCATTCGTTTTGCCACCAAGCAAAACGTATTTCATGAAATTGGTCTCAACAAAGTAGGAATCCTCTGTGTTTCATTCGGTTTAATCAATCGTTATTTCTATTTCATGAAATACGTAGTTCGTGACGTTGATCTGTAAATCATACGCAAAAAATTAGGAAGCAGGTGCAGGAAGCCGTGATGCCCTCACGGCTGCCCATGCACCTGCGGATGAAAAGGCAGATGAAAAAAACGCGCTCCTTCTGAGCGCGTACACCATAATACAAAAATAGCCGCCGCCTTACCTCAGAAGACTAACTTGATCAGATCAGACAGGTCTACCGACTTGACTCTTCAGGAAGCTTGACTTCCAACCTACTCAGGCGCCTTCCCAGATTGCTCCAGTGACTTGCCAAATTGCTTGCCCTTTCGTAAAGTATCACGGTTGCTGAGACACAGTGCCGGATTTACACCGGCTTCCGATTTGTCTTGATCGCAGTATATTCAATTCCGTCAAATGTGCAGCACACTTTGACACAAATATAGTACATGAAAAAAGGTTCGCTGTCAATACGCGAACCTTTTGCTATCAATTCTCACGAACTTTTTGTTATCTAGAATTCCGCTGTCTTCGGCGTTCTCGGGAACGGGATGACGTCACGGATGTTGCTCATGCCTGTCATGTACATGATGATCCTTTCGAAGCCGAGTCCGTAGCCGGAGTGCTTTACGCCGCCGTACTTTCTCAGTTCCATGTACCACCAGTAATCTTCTTCGGTCATTCCGATTTCCTCGATTCTGGACTTCAGCATGTCATATCGCTCTTCTCTCTGAGAGCCTCCGATGATCTCGCCGACACCCGGCACCAGCAGGTCGCATGCGGCCACTGTCTTGCCGTCATCGTTCAATCTCATGTAGAAGGCCTTGATGTCCTTCGGATAATCCGTTACGAATACAGGTTTCTTATATACTTTCTCCGTGATATATCTTTCGTGCTCTGTCTGCAGATCGATGCCCCACTCTACCGGATACTGGAATTCCTCTCCGGAATTCTGAAGGATCTCTACCGCCTTCGTGTACGTGATTCTCTCGAAGTCGGAGTTGATAATATTGTCCAGTCTGTCCAGCAGTCCTTTGTCGATAAACTTGTTAAAGAATTCCATTTCTTCAGGAGCGTTCTCCAGGACATATCGGATCACGTACTTGATCATGTCCTCGGCAACATCCATATTGCCCTCCAGATCGCAAAATGCCATCTCCGGCTCTACCATCCAGAACTCTGAAGCGTGGCGGGCCGTATAGGAATTCTCCGCGCGGAATGTCGGTCCGAAGGTGTAGATATTTCTGAAAGCCATGGCGAAAATCTCACCCTCCAGCTGGCCGCTTACGGTCAGTCCCGTATGCTTGCCAAAGAAGTCCTGGCTGTAGTCGATGCTTCCGTCTTCGAGACGAGGCGGATCGTTGACATCCAGTGTCGTTACCTGGAACATTTCTCCTGCGCCTTCGGCATCGCTGGCTGTGATGATCGGCGTGTGGGCATAAACGAAGTTCCTCTCCTGGAAGAATTTGTGCAGAGCGTACGCGGTAATTGATCTTACTCTGAACACAGCTGAGAACGTATTGGAACGCGGTCTGAGATGAGCGATCTCTCTCAGGAACTCCATGGAATGTCTCTTTTTCTGAAGTGGATAATCAGGATCCGAGTCCGCTTCGATCTCCACGGCCTTTGCTTTGATCTCGAACGGCTGCTTCGCATCCGGCGTGAGCACGAATGTGCCTGTTACCTTCAACGCCGCCGCGATCGGTGCCTTTGAGATCTCACTGAAATTATCGATGATTTCTGATTCATAAACCACCTGCACGGACTTGAAGAAACTGCCGTCGTTGAGCTCTACGAACCCGAATTTATTCGATCCGCGGTTGGTTCTGATCCATCCGCGTACGGTTACATCCTTATCAGCGTATTCCCCGCTGTTTCTGAACAATTCTCTGACTAATACGTCTGCCATAAATCTTCTCTCCTTAACTAAAAATCATGCAGTAGTGATTCTATCACATCTTAAGCATGTTCGCAAACTTGCCCATGGTTTTCCAGATCTCGATTTTCTGTGGGCACACCAGCTGGCACGCGCCGCACCCGATGCACTTGTCAGGTCGCTTGTCCTCAGGTATTGTCTGAACCACGAACGGCGCGATGAAGCCGCCGCCGGTGAAGCTGTGCTCATTATACAGCGCCAAAAGCCTCGGTATGTCCAGTCCGATCGGGCAGTGGCCTTCGCAGTAATTGCAGGCAGTACACGGAACCGTATTTTCTCCCATCAGCTCGTCGACGATTCCCCACAGCGTCTCCAGTTCCTTCTCCGTCAAAGGCTTTTCCTCTTCGAATGTGGCGATGTTTTCGGCCAGCTGCTCCAGACTCGAAGCCCCCGTGAGGACTGTGGTCACCTGCGGAAGACTCTGCAGGAATCTGTGAGCCCAAGCCGCAACGCTCTCGTCCGGTCTTAAAGCCTTGAGTCTTTCGGACTGCCCCTCCGAAAGTTTCGCCAGTCTGCCGCCTCTCATCGGTTCCATGACCATGATCGGCAGATCGTACTCCGCCAATAGTTCCAGCTTGGCTTTCGCGTCCTGGAATTTATAGTCCATGTAATTCAGTTGGATCTGGGCGAATTCCATATCCGCGCCGTAAGCCTTGAGAAATCTCTCTAACACATCGATCTCACCGTGGGCCGAAAATCCCAGGTGCTTGATTCTGCCGGCTTCTTTCTGTTTCATCAGATACTCATGAATGCCGTACTGCGGATCCGGGTATTCATTGATGTTCATTTCACAAACGTTGTGGAATAAATAGAAATCAAAGTATTCCACCCCGCACCTGTTCAGCTGTTCCTCGAAGATCTCACTGACCTTGCTCATGTTGGCCAGATTGTATCCCGGGAATTTATCCGCCAGATAGTAACTGTCTCTTGGGTATTTCGACAGGCACTTTCCCGTCACGACTTCCGATTTGCCCATGTGATAGTCATATCCGGTATCAAAGTAATTGACGCCTTTTTCGATGGCCAGATCCACCATCTTCTGTACGTGTTCTTCGTTGATGCTCTTCTCTGAATCCGGCAGTCTCATGGTGCCCATGGCCAGCTGCGAAATCTTCAGATCCTTAAAACATCTGTAAATCATATCTGCTCCTTTACTGTGTTACTCTTCCTTTTTGGTTTTTTATTCAAGCAATGACGTCTGCATAAGATATACTTCTTCCCGCAAGGCTTTTGCCTGCGCCTCGCTGATGGTTCCCTCCAGTCTGCATTGTCTGATCTGTTCCAATTCGATCTGCAGCGCATTGGCATCAGCTTCGTCGTTAAAATGCCAGGCTTTGCGGAATTGTTCCATCGTGTTGTTTCGAACGCCCTCCGGAAGTTTGTCGTGCATTCCGTGGACGATATCTTCCACTTCTTCCAGCCTGACTTCCTGTCCGTAATTGAGTCTTCCCCACAGTGACTGCAGGGCAGCGTTATGTTCTTCCAGCAAAGTCTCCGCAATGTGCCGCCTTTGCGGATCGTCTTCTGCGATGATCGCCTTGAGATGTTTGATGGCAGTGTGCTCCAGGTCTATGGCAAACAGTACCGTGTCGTAATAAATCCGCGCCTTCTTCTCATCATCAAAGTCCACCGCCTTCTTCCTGAACAGTGCCAGCTTCATCATCAAGCGGCCTTTACGGGTTTCAAATCTGGAACCCACCTTCTCGGCGCCGCCGAAATAACCGACAGATTCTCTGATGGCAGGCAGTATCGAATAGTAGGAGAACCTTTGAGATGCAGGTATGTGATATGAGTCCTGCTGGATCTCATCCGCTCTGGCCTGCTGCACGTCCAAAATCTCCATAATGACGCTCTGCAGAACATCCCCGCATGTATCCATGGAGAGTCTCTCCCGCATGAGGCGCACCCGGTATCTCATGAGCGTGAGCCGCATGGCCGGCGTGAAATCCGCATCAGGAACAGCTCCGCATCGACGTGTACCTCCGCGAGTCTCGGCATAATAATGGATACTAAAAAACCTACCGCTATTTGCCATAGCGGTAGAGATATTTTAGATGTTACCTGATCAACTACTGACGAGAGCATGACACACGCCAGCAAGATGAGAATCAGTTCAAAAACTTCCATATTCTAGCAGATTCTTGTACCCTCCGGAACGATGTCGTCAACGAAAATCACCTGACATCCGCAGGCGTTATTTGTCGCGGCCAGCAGCATCCCTTCCGATTCAACTCCGGTAAGCCTTGCCGGCGCCAGATTGGCAACGACGATAATCTTCTTGCCGACGAGTTCCTCCGGTTCGTAATCGTTCTTGATGCTGGAAACGATGACCCTTTCTTTGATGCCGTCAAACAGCGTCAGCTTGTAATTGCTGTGCGCCTTTCTGATTTCCTGACACTTCAGGACTTTGCAGACTCTCAGATCCATCGTGTTGAAATCGTCGATGGAGATCTGCTTTTCTTCGATCGGCGCTACAGGATCCGGGTCGCCGTAAACTTTTTCTTTCTTTTCTTTTTTCTCTTCCAAAAGCTCCGGATGCAGCTCCAGTTCCGTCTTCGGAGTGGAGAAGTCCAGAAGCGGCAGGTACCTTTCTTTCTCTATCGCATAGAGGAACAGATAAAGTCTAGGTCCCTTTTCCTTGGCGATCAGCAGCTTATATACGATCTTGAAGAACTCACGCTGGAGCTTCTTGATGTCGCTTCTGTCTTCGCCGTATACCTGCTTCGGAATCGCGTAGAGCTCGGCGTTGAGCGCATCCAGATCGTATTCTTCCTCTGAAAGGTATTTATAGAGGATATCCAGTTCCTTCTTCTGATCATCGTCCAGGCTCTCGTACAGATCCCAGTCTCTGATCTTGCGGAGAGAGTTGGCCTGTTCAGGCGCGCACTTCTCCAGCCAGTTCTTCGCCAGATCCAGCCTTTGCTGGAATTCTTCATACTTATATGGCTGGTTGATCTTCTCAAATACGGTCTCCATCATCGGTACGTTGAAGTCAACGATGGAGCCCAGCTGTACCAGCAGTGACATCGGAACGGTCTTGATATCCGTGTACTCGTTGGTGCAATTTGCCATGACGACGTTGAGATATTCATTGTCGGAACCGGCCTTGTATTCGTTATACATCTTGTCGAATTCAAAGTACTGTCTGAGGATGCCGTCATCGAAGCAGAAGTCAAAGGCCTTTGTCGGCTCGCTCTTGGAGTAGAGCCACAGGATGATCTCCGGCTGATAAAACTGCAGCAGCGTCTGCGGCGTCATGTTCAGTCCGGATGATCCGGACATCTTGCCGGCAACACCCTTGATGCCGATGAATTCATATCCCTGGAATTCCGGGGCGTCGTGACCGTAGATCTTCTTGCAGATGACCTTGCTGGTGTCGTAGCTTCCGCCAGGGGATGCGTGATCCTTGCCGCCCGGTTCGAAGTCCACATCTTCGTACATCCATCTCATGGCCCAGTCTACCTTCCAGGCCAGTTTGCAATTGAAATCGTTGTTGAAGTCAAATGTGCCCTTGTGTCCGCAGGCGCATTCGTACTCCGCAATGTGCGTCTCGTCATCGTATGATGTGATTTTTGTCGTATCCTTGCCGCACTCAGGGCAGTAAATGCTGGCCGGGTAATATCTGTCTCTCTCACCCTCTTCTGCCGCCTGGGTCCTGAAGCTGTCCAGGATATTGAAAATCTCTTTTCTCTTGGCCATAGCGGTAAGGACGTGTTCCTTATATACGCCTGACCTGTACATCTCGGCCTGATATTTGAAGTCCATATCAAGATGGAAGTCCTTGATGGATTCCAGAAATTCTTCTTCGAAATATGACGCGTAGGTCCCCTCTTCGCCAAACGGATTCGGGCAGTCTACGTATGCCTTGCCGATATACTGATCGAAGTCCGGCGCTACTTTCGCTACGTTCACAGGGACTTTCCTGAGTCTGTCCAGCTCATCCCATGAGAACAGCAGTCTGGCTTTTTTCCCGGCTCTTTCCAGCGCTTTGCAAACAAACAGGGCTGTCGCTATGTCCCTGAAATTTCCTATGTGTATGGATCCTGACGGGCTGATTCCCGCCGCGCAGACATATTCTTCTTTGTCCGGCTTTTTGGCTATGACCCTCTGAGCGATTTCATCTGACCAATGCATTGTTTCCTCCTAAATGTATGATCTGGATATATGATTTTACTTCTCGATTTTCGTGATTTGATAATTGATGATCCCGTCCGGGACTTCTACGGCGATCTTGTCGCCTTTCTTATGTCCGATCAGGGCTTTTCCTACTGAAGATTCGTTCGAGATCTTTCCGTTGAACGGATCTGATTCTGTAGCGCCGACGATGGAGAACACTTCCGTTTCCTTCGTATCCAGGTCTTTCACGGTTACCTTGAGGCCTACGTTTACCACGTCGCCTTTGACGTCCTCATCCTGAACGATCTTTGCCTTTCTCAGCATCTCTTCCAGATATCTGATTCTCTCTTCCAGCTCTGCCTGTTCATTCTTCGCGGAGTCGTATTCGGCGTTTTCAGAAATATCTCCGTATGAGATGGCTTCTTTTATTCTCTCGGCAACTTCCGCACGTTTGACAGATACCAGCTCTTCGTGTTCAGCAACTATTTTGTCATAACCTTCCTGAGTCAATAACATTTCTTCGTTCATGATTTCTTCCATGATTCAGTGATTCTCCTTTCGTTTCTGTAATTGAAACGCTAATATTTCAATTCGTAATTATCTCATAAAGCCCTTGCCGTGTCAACGGTTCGGAGCCTTTGCAAATGCCTAAATAT
>JAUMVD010000010.1 GCA_030530285.1 Bacillota bacterium
AAGACTCCGGTACGATCACTTCAAACTTCTTCCCTTGGAACACTTGCGGCGCTACAATGAGATCATTCCTGGGCGTAAACAGCGCGTACATTCCATTTGCTGTACTTAACTGGATCAACCCACTCATCTCAATGTTCTACGGCGTAACAGGACTGTTCATGCCAGAAATGACAGAGGAAGAATATCAGCACGTTCTCGAACAGAGAGAAGCTGACAAGAAGGCTGCAGAAGAAGCTGCAGAGGCATAAGCCACTATTTTCTAAAATCAAGTATACGTATACACCAACAAAAGACGGCGCGAAAGCGCCGTCTTTTAATTTGAAAATATACAACGTTTGTGTTACTATGAGGCAGTACGAATGAGTCAGTACGACTATATCTTACCGGAGGAAATATATTATGTCATTCAGAAACAACGGCCGTAAGCGTGACCCTAAATACCTGATCAGCGGCATTTTTATGCTTTTGATCGGGATCGTCTCCCTGCTGCTGGCTGCCAGATCGGGTTGGAAATTCTCCTGGACCGTTATCGGCGCAGTAGTCACCTTTCTCAGTATTCTTATGATAAAGAATGCCAACGAATAGATGCTTCCAGTCAAGCAGTCAGGCCGATGCTATTTGCCTGCCTTGATAATAATCCTGAGCCGTTCGGGCACAACGCCGGCTTCCATCTCTTCGCGGTCTATTACCGTGATGCCGAGCTGAGCGGCCCTGTGCCTTGTGGCTGAATTACAGTATTCTGTAGTAGCGATGACCGCCTTGGCGCCTTTGCCGCCGAAGCGGTCTCTTAATATAGCGAGCTCATTTAAGGCTTCTGTCTTGACCTCTGTGGCTTTGCAGCTGATGAACACCGGGATCACGCCTCTGCTCGCCACTACATCGATCTCATTGCTGACGCTGTCCCGCTGGTGGCTGCCATCCCAGTCGACTACCGCTGAGCTCACCACATCGTGAAATACGCCTGCGTCAACACACATCTTATACATATACAGTTCCAGAACGCTGCCTACATCTCTAAGCCAGGATCTGACCTGCAGATCCGTGAAATCAAACTCCACGGACTTACCGGATTCGATCCGGAGATTCTGTATAAACCCAAGCTGCTGCAGCTCATTCAGCAGCGACTCATCCGCCTTGATCCTGCTCCCGCGCTCGCCTTTCTGCACGTAATCCCCGCAGACGTGCAGTGTGATTTCTTCTTCCCTGCCCACCTGCGATATGCGCTGCAGGAATGTGATGGCGTCAGGCCATCTCCTCCTGCGTTTGAGAAAAATCTGAAAGAACCCTTCATATTTATCCATATATCCGCTCAGCAGGGTATTATCGACGCGGCCCTCCCGCATCTGCCCTCCGGCCATCCGGAAGAACTCTTCGACTTTGTATTCCAGTTCGCATGGCAAGTCGTCCGCGAAGGAGGCATTGCTGATGTCATAGAACCGGTTCTTTTTTCTGGAGTACGTAAACACCGGCGTCCCCGTCTCCTGACAAAACATGCCCGCGGCAAAAAGCGCCGCGTCCGTGCCGCCGGTGATGTCCACCGTGCAGTCCTGATACTTGCCGGCAATCTGATGAAACTGATTGTATATCGTATCCGCCTTATACATGCTGCATTCGGCGAAATGCAGTCTGACATCCAGGCCCCTTGACGCAAAGAACCCTTTGAGTTTCTCCTGATACCGCCTGTTCTGTGCCACCTCCGCAGGGCAAAGATAAACGACATCCTCCGGTCTGAATGTTTCCGGTCCTATCACATTTTCGATCGCTCTCTCATCATATATCTCGATCAACGTTTTCATGTTCAGCTCCTCACTCAAAATAACAAGTACTTATCTTTAGAATACCACTCCAGCACTTCATGGCGCACGCCCTTTCTGTCTGTCAGGTATTTCATTTTCAGTGGATGCTCCGTGATCATAAGCGGCACCCGGCGCATGATCTCCGGCTCGCGCAAAAGCCCTCCGTCCACATGCATGCCATCCATGCTGAGTTCATCCGAACCCGCGATGACTTCGACTCCCGCTTCTGCAAAGGCTTTCGCCGCCTGCTCATTGAATACGTTGAGGCCATAATCCCCGTATACTTTGATCCCCCTGCTCTGAAACGCCTTGATCCATCCCAGATTTCCGCAGGCTATGCCGCAGTCTTTCACCGCATCCGCAATCTCATCGAAGTTGTCTTCGATGTATCGATCCAGGTTGCCTTTGCTCACATTCAGTATGTACGGCACTGCGTCCCGGCGGCTGCGATCCTCTCTCATGAAGCGCTCCAGCGGAATCAGTCTGAAGCGCTGATCCGCGCCCGGGCCGAAGTGATCCGCGCCCGGCTTCATATAATCTCCCGGCTTCAGCTCCGCTTCATGGAGTTTTTCTGCCTGCAGTATCTCTTCGACCTCAGCAGACGTCATCTCCATCCTGGACATCTCCCGCCGCTTTTCCATGAGGGCGCTCACCGCTTCTCTTCGCATGCTGTTGATGACGGAGACAGGGACCATAGGATCTCCCATAATCCGGATCTTGATTTCCCCCGCCTCGAAAGGTGTTCCACCGAGTTTTCCCAGCTGCGCGCGGAGCCTCTCGGGATCCGCTGATTTCTTCATGGCCCGTTCCAGTGTCCGGTCTCCTCTGACCGAGATCGTTTCCGCGGCCGTGCGGACGCTCAGCATCGGCGTCCCGCCTTCCGGCGCGGTCAGCTGCATATCCAGTACGTTCCTGCCGCGGCATCCGGCCGCTTCCTCGGTCGACATCCTCGCCTGTTCCAACAGGCGCCTGTCGGTGACCTTGCGAACTGGATCTCCCACCGAAACGTCACCTTTCAGATCGCCCACTCTCATGCGGCCCGCCGGAAGTTCCTCCGCATAGGTGATGATATTGCCGGTCTGAGGCAGCTCTATGCCGTCTCCGGCAATCAAAGGCGCCGCCTCGCTTCCGTTGACATCTATGTCTATGAGTTTGCGGCCTGACGAAGCGCCTTTGCCCGCGGCGGCCCTGACGGCAGTCACCTTGCCGGCATACAGTCCGGTGTTTTTAGGACTGGTGCCGGACAAAAGCTCCGCCCCCGGATCACCGTGCAGATAACCTTCGGTGAAACCGCCTCGGTTAAAGATCTGCCGCAGGATTTTCATGTCCGCTTCATCCACGGAATAGTCTTCTATGTTTCCCAGTGCGGCGTAACGATCCAGATACTTTCTGTACATGCCCGTTACCACCGCCACATATTCGGGGCTTTTGAGCCTTCCCTCGATCTTAAATGAGTCCACCCCGGCCTGACAAAGCGCCGTAATGTCTCCGATGAGACAGAGATCTTTCGGGCTCAGGGCGTAGCTTTGGCGTCCCGCATCATCTGCGTACATCAGCCGGCATGGCTGGGCGCAAAGCCCCCGGTTGCCGGATCTGGCGCCGTTTCCTCCGGCGCTGCCCGCGCCGCCAAGCAGCCTGCTCATCTGACACTGCCCCGAGTAACACATGCACAGCGCGCCGTGGACAAACACTTCCACTTCCATATCACGCGCATGACACGTCTTGGCCAAATCCTTGATTTCACTTAAGGTCAGTTCCCTGGCCGGCACGATGCGCCTGTATCCCAGATCCTGCGCCATTTCCGCGCCCCACCGGTTATACACCGTTCCCTGTGTCGAAAGATGCATGTGCATGCCGGGCAGATAGTTGTGAATCAGCCTGGCGATGCCCGCATCCTGTATGATCAGCCCGTCTGCTCCCATGTTCCACAGCTCCGCCGCATAGGCGAAGGCCTTTGGGAGCTCCCGGTCTTTGATCAGGGTATTCAGCGTTACGTAAACTTTGACCTTGCGCTCATGGGCGAAATCGATGGCCCCGCGCATATCGCCACTTCCGAAATTGTCCGCCTTCATCCGCGCATTAAAAAGAGCGCCGCCTAAATAGACGGCGTCTGCTCCATTGTTTATGGCTGCTTTTAGTTGCTGCCACCCGCTGGCGGGCGCCAGAAGTTCGGGTATCTTTCTCATTTCTTTACTTTGAAGGATGACTTGAGTCCAACGATCTTATTGAATACTTTCTCTTCGTGATCATCACCGTTCAGCCCGCTGTCCGCAATGTAGTAGCCTTTGCGGAAGAACTGGAATCTCTCGCCCGGCTTTGCTTCAGCCAGCGCCGGTTCCGCATAACCCCAGGTATCCTGCAGCGAGTCAGGATTCAGCTGCATCTCGCCATTCTCATCCTCGATCATGAGATAATCATAATTTCTGATTCTGATTTTGACGGCGGTAGCCGCGTCGATCCAGTGGATCGTGCCCTTGACCTTGCGATTGGCGCCTTCCGTGCCGCTCTTCGTATCCGGGTCATATGTGCAAAGCAGCTTATCGATGCTTCCGTCTTCGTTCTTGACCACTTCATTGCAGGTCAGGAAATACGCGCCCTTGAAACGGACTTCGTTTCCAGGGAACAGTCTGAAATATTTCTTCGCCGGAACTTCCATGAAATCGTCTCCGTCCACCCACAGTTCTCTGCTGAACGGAACGAGGCGGTTGCCCATCTCCGGAACTTCGCGGTTGTTCTCGATTTCCATTTCTTCGGTCATGTCTTCAGGGTAGTTGGTGATCACGACCTTGATCGGATTCTCTACCACATTTCTGTTCTCGACCTTCGTCTTCAGGTCGTCACGCACGCAGGACTCCAGCAGCGCCACATCGACGGTGGAGTTGGCCTTGGCGACGCCGATTCTCTCGCAAAAGTCTCTCACCGCCTCCGGCGTATATCCTCTCCTCCTGATGCCTGCTATGGTCGGCATTCTCGGATCATCCCATCCGTCTACCTGTCCCTCATCTACGAGGGCTTTGAGGTATCTCTTTGACATGATGGTGTTGGTGATATTCAATCTGGCAAACTCGATCTGCTGCGGCGGAGTCGGCCACTTGCCCACAGCCTGCAGAACCCAGTCGTACAGAGGTCTGTGATCCTCAAACTCCAGAGTGCAGATGGAGTGCGTGATTCCTTCGATGGCGTCTTCGATCGGATGCGCGAAATCATACATCGGATAAATGCACCACTTGTCTCCCGTGTTGTGGTGGGAAGCGTGAGCGATTCTGTAGATGACAGGATCTCTCATATTGATATTCGGCGATGCCATATCGATCTTCGCCCTGAGGACCTTCTCGCCGTCGGCGTATTTGCCTTCCCTCATCTCCTCAAATAGTTTCAGGTTTTCTTCTACGCTTCTGTTTCTGTACGGTGATTCCTTGCCCGGTTCTGTCAGGGTTCCTCTGTTGGCTTTGATCTCTTCCGCGGAAAAATCGCACACATACGCCAGCCCCTTCTTGATCAGAGTGACGGCGCAGTCGTACATTTCATCAAAATAGTCCGAAGCCCAAAGCCTTTTTGCCCACTGAAAGCCCAGCCATTTAACATCCGCTTCTATGGAATCTACATACTCGGTGTCCTCTTTGACAGGATTCGTGTCATCATATCTCAGATTGCATCCACCACCATACTTGATGGCCGTCATGAAGTTCAGGCATATGGACTTGGCGTGTCCGATATGCAGATATCCGTTTGGCTCCGGTGGAAACCTGGTCAGGACTTTGTCTCCGTATTTCTGGTTTTTCAGATCCTTATCAATAATATCGTGAATAAAGTTGGTCATTTCGATTACTTCTGCCATTTCCCGCTCCTTCGAAGTTTGATACTAAAAATACGTTGTTTATTATACCACATGATTTATCGTTGTTGGTCGATTAGTTTGGATTCCTTCATCTTTGCCGCTATCGGTATCTCGATGACCGTCAGAATCACGATGCCGATCATCGGAATAACGACGGAACCTGACGCTCCGCTGACTGCCTCAAACAGCAAGACGAACAGCACTCCCGAAATCTGCCCCATCAGCAGAATCATCCCCAGAGAAGTGCCTTCCTGCGCGGGATACGCCACTTCCGAGCTGTGCTGGAACAGTATCGGCGCCACGCCCATGATGGAAAATCCGGCAACTGCCGCAATCACCACCAGCAGCGGAAAACTCTTCACGAAGGTCAGTCCCAGATACAGCGGCACCAAAAGCGCCACAGCGGTCACCAGGAATTTGATTCTAACGCCGACTTTATCCGAAATGATCGGCAGTACGACAGCGCCGATTACGCCTGCTACTACAAAGGCCGCGCCTATGATGCCGGCTTCGGCAGAGGTGATGCCCCGAGGCATAAGGATCGATTCGATCAGCGTCAGGATCGTGTTGAATATTCCTATGGAGATGAACGCCGCCGCCAGCGCCAGCAGATAGCCTTTGTTCCGCAGCAGCGCCATAATCGCGGACAGGCTGAACTTCTCTCTCTCATATGCCGGGCCCGGAGGCGGTACCGCCGGTTTTTCGCGGATAAAGATCAAAACGCACAGCATCGCTATGATGCCGATCACGGCAAATACGAACAGCATTTTCTGCACGCCCAGAGACTCCACCAGAATCGGCGACAACACCATCGGGATCGCGAATCCGGCGTACTGGGCCATGGTCAGCAGCCCGTCAGCTGTCGCCCTCTCTTCAAACGGGAACCAGTTGGCCGCTGCCTTTGTTGTAATATTGAGAAGGAAAGGCTGTCCGGCCGCCACCAGAAACTGGGAAACCGCCACGGCAGCAAAGTGCCCGGCAAAGGCGGCTCTCGTAAATCCGAATATCCCCGTCAGCAGCGCGCCGATCACCAGCGATCTTCTGAATCCGAACCTGTCAATGACATAGGAGGCAGGGAAACAGAATATGATGAACATGATCATATAGCTGGTGGCAAGCATATCTACAGCAAATCCGCTGACGCCGTAGTGCTCCGCTATGATGCTGGCGATGGGCGAAAAAGTCAGCCACATCATTTCCGTTGCGATGATAATCGGGATCGCCGTGATGAGTATGACCCACCTGTAAGGTGAAACGTTTTCCTTTTTCACTGTTTTATCCTTTTCTTGTTTTATCTGAATCAATACTCAGCGATAGCGCTGAAACTCTTTTTGTTTCTGAAGTAAATGCTCTTGAATGTTTCAAACAGCTTCTCATACACAGCTGTCTTGGCCTTATCGGGGATAAACGTCCTGTCGACCTTGACCATGGTTTTCACAGCCTTCAGGCTGTCGATCTCTCCGAGACCCACCGCTGCCAAAGCAGCCGCGCCTACTGTCCCCGTATTCTGCGGTTCTTCCGGGACCTGTATCACTTTGCCCAGAACATCCGCCATGATCTGGCATGTCTGATCCGACAGAGCGCCTCCCCCTGCAAATCTGACCACATCGGAGGATTGAACCAGCTTATCCATGGCGATCAGCTGCCATTTCAGGTGCATGCACACGCCTTCTATCACGGCATGGTACATGTCTGCCGACGTATTCTCCATCCCCAGACCGAAGAACACACCTCTGGCATTGGGATCTTCGAAAGGACACCGGTTGCCGTGAAGCCATGGGGTGAATATGACGCCGTGGCTCCCCGGAGGGATCTCTGCGATTTTATCCATGATGAACCCGTACATGTTGACCCGCTTCGCCTCGATGTCCTCGGCATAGGTCACCTCGCTGAACAGATCGATGTCATCCATGATAAGATGATCTTTGGCCCACTCGAAGCATTTGCCGGCGGTTTCCAGCTCCGCGAAGCAATTGTAGGAATCGCTCTGCACGCCCACAGTGGACGCGATCATGCTCCTGACGTCCAGCTTCTGCGTATCGATGACGGTGGATACCCAGCCGGATGTTCCCACGTAGATATGGGTGTCTCCGACTTCCACAGACCCTGCTCCCAGGCCGATGAGCGACGCGTCTCCGCCTCCCGAAAATACCGCTGTGCCGCATAGCAGCCCCAGTTCATCCGCGGCCTTTTCGGTCAGTCCTCCCACAGGCTCCGTACTGGAAACGATTTCCGGCATGTGTTCGATATTCACACCAAAGGCGTCGCAAAGCTCTTTGCTGAAACAGTCCCTGCCGGGACGCGTATCGTACAGCAGCGTGCTGAACGCGCTGTCTCTGGACATGGTGAACCTGCCGCTGGCCCTGCAGACCAGATAATCCTTCACATCCAGCCACTTGTATGTTCTGGCCATGTTTTCGGGTTCGTTATCCGCCACCCATCTGTATTTCCACACCGGGTCTTTGACGCTGGCCGATACCGCGCCTGTGATCTTCAGGGACATCCGCAGCTTAGCGGCGTTCATCCCCGCGACTTTGGGGCCTGACTGCAAGCCTTTTTTGATCTGCTCTACCCCGCGGTTATCCATGTAGCTCATGGCTTTTCTGACGGGCTGTCCGTCCTGATCCACTAATACCAGACCCTGCATTTGCGCGCAGAATGACAGTCCTTTGATGTCTTCTTTGGTGATGCCCGTCTTGTCCAGTATCCGCCTGGTGGTGGTGCACATCGCATCCCACCACTGATCGGGATCCTGCTCCACTCCGCCGTTATCCAGAACGCAGAGCTCGTATTCCGCCATTTCTCCGTGGAGCAGCCGTATGCCGCTGTCTGTCGACACATCGAACAGGCAGCTTTTTAGTCCTGTTGAGCCCACATCATAGGCGATGATATACATTATTCCTCACTGTCTTCCTCTGCGTCAGCGTTCTTGAGACGCGAATATTTCTGCAGATAGAACTGCCTCATGAAGATACTCTCATATCGGCCGATCGGTCTGCATCCTATTCCCGCCAGAGCCGCTCTGCAGTTTTTTTCTATGATCATGCTCAACGCCACTTTGTCTTCGTCGTTTGCGGCGTTGCACATGGCGCCTCTGCCTCTTACGAGAATTGGCGTATTGGACTCCATTGCGCTGGCGATCACATCTTCGATATCGCCCTTATCTTCGTAAACCGTCAGCTGCGGTCCTACCATTTGCGCGAAATCATCCAGGTAGGCAGGAAGCACGTCCTTGTGCTCCAGATACTTCATGACGACGGAGGAATCATTCCATTCCTGACGGAAGTGGTCTTCTTCACCGTCCCACGGGTCGATGCCCATGAAATCCAGGAACTTGCCGCAAGCCTCTTCCAGATTCTTCACGCGCTCGAAGGCTTCTTCATAATTCCTGCCGTAGCATACGGCTCCATGATTGCTCATGATGACAGCGTTGCCGATGGAGTCGATGACCGCTTCACCCACCTTATCTGAAACTTTGGAGGTGCTTGGCAGACCGTATTCGGAACAGAGAACGAATTCGCCGAGACCCGGATAGGACTTGTCAAACTTGATCCTCTTCAGGTTCATGGCCGAAACTGCCGACGCGTTATGCTGGTGCGTATGGATGATGAATTTCACATCGTCCTTCAGTCTGTAAATCTCTCTGTGCACGCGCTTTTCCGAGGAAGGTTTCACGTCGCCTTCATAGCTCAGTGTTGCCATATCCAGCTCGATGACCTCATCTTCTGTGAGCTTGTCATAATCGCGGCCGCTGGCGCTGATCACAAAGTGCTCGTCATCGGTCTTGCAGCTGACATTGCCCCATGTTCTGGCGATGAGCCCTGTTTCCAGCAGTTCCTTGCCTGCGCGTATGACCTGCTTCTTGGCATCTGTAATGTTCATTTTTTACCCCACTTCCTCACAGTTGGCAAATACTTTATCGAATCTATCCAGTATATCACTAAGCATGTCTTCTTCGTATGCAGCGCTGGTATATAGCCTGCTTCCGGCCAGAGTCACGAATCCCTCTGCCATGTACGCCGCTCCGATGTGTTCCATCTCGCGTTTTCTCTTTGAAGTGGCGTTGAGCACTCCCGGGATCTGCCACGGCTTCGACCAGTCTATGGCAAAGTGCATGGTTCCCGTCGTATCAACATGGCATACGGAGCCCTGATTGAAGGCAACGAACGGCAGCTTATATTTATCAATGAGCTCGTTCACACCAGCGATCAGCTTGTCGCCGAATTCATTGGCCTTTTCCGTGGCGCCCGTCTCTTCGATTTCACATATCGTGTGGTATCCGGCCACGCAGCTGATCGGTGCCGCCGCCATGGTGCCGCCGATCAAAGCCTTTGGATGTTTCGCCTCTCCACTGATGCCGGCCGACAGGTACTTCATGTACTCCGCCTTGCCGCCTATGCCGCCTGCGCCGGGATATCCTCCGGCGATGACCTTGCCGAAGATGGAAAGATCCGGATCGATCCCGTAGAATCCCTGCGCTCCCGACATCCCGATCCTGAAGCCGGTCACCACTTCATCGCAGATCAGCAGCGCGCCGTACTTATGGGCCAGACGCTGGCACTCCGCAGGGAAGTGATAGTCCACCGGGCGCGTACCACTCTCAGGGCCGATGGCTTCCAGGAATACCGCCGCCGTGCCGCCCTGATTCTTATATTTCTTAAGCTGCTTCTCCAGACTTTCTACATCGTTCGGGAAGAACTCGTGGGTATAGGAGAACATCTTTCGGGGAACGCCGCTGGCCTGAGTCCACTTGGAGCCGGGGATTCTGATGCCGTATGCCAGCTGATCGCTCCAGCCGTGATAAGCGCCT
This sequence comes from Bacillota bacterium, assembly GCA_030530285.1. Classification (GTDB taxonomy): domain Bacteria; phylum Bacillota; class Clostridia; order Peptostreptococcales; family Anaerovoracaceae; genus Lentihominibacter. Next base: position 10,445 of record JAUMVD010000010.1, read on the forward strand.
CCCATCTTCAGGATGTGTTTATGCCCCGTAGCGAGTCTGGCTATCCTGATGGCGCCCATGCAGCTCTCCGTTCCGGAATTCAGCATCCTGAACATCTGCACCGATGGCACGCAGTCACAAATTTTCTTCGCCAGCTTGTACTCGTATTCGTGAAACAGTCCCGTTGACGGACCGCATGTTTCCAGGAGTTCGATTACCTTCTCCCTGACCTTCGGCGGATTGCTGCCCAACACGATCGGTCCCCCCGCCTGCAGGAAGTCGTAGTATTTATTCCCGTCAACATCGTACAGATACGCCCCTTCCGCCTTATCAAAAGCAATCGGGAACGGGTAGTTGAAGGCCAGATTGTGCTGGACGGCTCCGGGGATGATCGCCCCAGCCATGTCCACCATTTCTCTGGATTTCATGCACTTTTTCCCGAAGTACTCCTCTTCATATTCTTTGAGCGCCTTCGGGCTGATGGAATACATCGGGCTCGTGATCAGCTGGTCAAGCTTCTTCGTGACCGCTGCCGCGTCAAGATAGTTTTCTCGCTTCATCGTATTATCCTCTTATTTCATCCATTAATTCTTTAAACGCCGGAATCGATCTGACGATCGTATCATAGGATACGCAGTAGGCGATTCTCACATATCCGGGACACGCGAAGCTTTTGCCCGGAACGATGAGTATGTTATGTTCTTTGGCCTTTGCGACGAATTCAACATCATCGTCAATTGGCGATTTAACAAACAGATAGAAGGCGCCTTCAGGATAGATGCACTCGTATCCGGCATCCACCAGTCCGTTGTACAGCGCTTTTCTGTTCTTGTCGTAAACATCGATATCCGTCGTGCATTCGATACACCTGGCCGCCACTCTCTGGATCAGCGTCGGCGCGTTGACGTATCCCAGCACGCGGTTGGCGATATTCGCCGCCTGTATGGCGTTTTCGAAATCCGCCATCTCCGACGGGAACACCAGATATCCGATTCTCTCTCCCGGAAGCGAGAGGCTCTTGCTCCACGAATATCCCACAACTGTATTGTCATAATACCTGGTCACATACGGCACTTCCACACCGTCATACGCCAGTTCCCTGTACGGTTCGTCCGATATGATATAGATGTCCGTGCCGAATTCCTGCTGCTTTTCCTTCAGGATCTTTGCCATCGCCTGTATGGTCTGTTTGGAGTAGACGACGCCTGTAGGATTGTTCGGTGAATTGATGATGACCGCTCTGGTTTTCGGGCCGATCATTTCCTCCATCACCTCCAGATTCGGCTGGAAGGTATCCGTATCGGCCGGTACCGCCTTAAGGACGGCCCCGTGATTTGCCGCGTAGTTTCCGTATTCCACGAAGTATGGCGCAAAGGCCAGAATTTCCTCGCCCGGATCCACCAGTGTCTTGATGGCTACGTTCAGCCCGCTGGCAGCGCCTACGGTCATCACGATGTTCTCCGCCGTGAAGGACGTACCGTGGAGCTTGTTCAGGTGCTCCGCCACGATGGTCCTCACGTCCTCATAACCGCTGTTGCTCTGATTGTATCCGTGAATGAACAGCGACTCTTCTTCATCCAAGATGTCCATGATCGCCTGGCCGACTTCCTCAGGCGCAGGAACGCTGGGGTTTCCCAGACTGAAATCATATACATTTTCTTTACCGTACTTGGCCGCCAGTCTGGCGCCCTCTTCAAACATGGCGCGTATCGCGGAATTTCCCTGAACGTACGGCATCATGCTCTTTGCTGTCATAACATCCTCCTAATATCTATAATCAAAAACTCTCGTTGATTTCTTTTCGCTTCTCGGCAAATCGCCGATCTCTACCGCCTTCGGGATCATGCCCACGTTGATGACGGACTTGATTTTGTCCTTGATCTCCTTTTCCAGGGCTTTGATTTCCTGTTCATCCTTCAGCGGCGTTTCCACGAATAACGTGATTTTATCTCTGCCGTTCTCATGATCGATAAAGATCTGATATTCCGAGCTGGCGTGTTCGATATCCTTGAGGACGTCTTCCACCTGACCCGGGAAGATATTCACGCCTTTGACCTTGACCATATCATCGGTCCTGCCAAGGATCACGTCGATTCTCGGCAGCGTCCTGCCGCATGGACACGGCACGTCATCCGGTATGATTCTGGTGAGATCGTGGGTTCTGTAACGGATGAGCGGCGCTCCCTCTTTCTGGAGGGTGGTGATGACCAGCTCGCCCAGTTCACCGTCCGGCAGGTTCTCGCCTGTCTTCGGATCGATGATCTCGAAATACAGATAATCGTCGAAATAGTGCATGCCCGTCTCGTATTCGCAATTGATGGCTATGCCCGGACCGTATACTTCCGTGAGCCCATAGATGTCGTAGAGCTCGACCCCGAGTTCGTTGGCGATTCTGGCGCGCATCTTCGGTCCCCATCGTTCTGATCCGATAACGCCTTTTTTGAGGTGGATCTTATCCTTCACCCCGCGCTTTTCGATTTCCTCGGCCAGAAGCAGCGCATAGGACGATGTGGCGCAGAGTACTGTGGATCCCATATCCTCCATGAATTTGATCTGCTTGTCCGTGTTGCCCGGCCCCATAGGAACCGCCATGGCTCCCAGCTTTTCAGCGCCAAGCTGGAATCCGATGCCCGCCGTCCACAGTCCGTATCCCGGCGTGATGTGTATCACATCGTCTTTCGTGATTCCGGCGATCTCATAGCATCGTTTGAACAGTTCCGCCCAGTCCTCCACATCCTTCTTCGTGTACGGGATGATGCACGGCAGTCCGGTGGTGCCGCTGGAAGAGTGGATTCTGACGATATCCTCCTGCGGTACTGCAGCCAGACCCAATGGATAGGCTTCTCTCAGATCGTCCTTTTCGGAGAACGGCAGCTTCTCGAAATCCGCCTGCGTCTCGATGCTGTCCACATCGATATCCTTTAACCTCTCGGCGTAGAATCCGCCGGCTTTCTTCACTCTGCCGATCTGAACTTTTATCTGGTCCAGAACTTCTTTTTTCATTTTCATAATACGTATCCTTTTCTGTTTTATTTGATACACTCCGCGCCCATGCGCAGTGCCTTTTGATTCACTTCCACGAGCTTTGGCTTCAGTCGCTGCTCCAGCGCTTTGTCCACATCCTCCAGGGTCAGCCCCATGGCCCCGCTGGCGCACAGCGCGCCCACCACAGCAACGTTCAGAACCTTTGGATTGCCGCACTCCCTGCAGATTCTGTCCGCGTCGACGGTGAAGCACCTGTCGATCCTGCTTTTCAGGTATTCGGAGCTGGTCCTGCCATCATATCCGCTCTGCCCCAGAGAAGCCGTGATCGGCTTGACCTCTTCCTGACACAGGATCAGCGTTCCTCCGTCCTTGAGATATTTCAAATTCGCCGCCGCCTCGCCGGGCTCGAAGCCGATGAGTATGTCAGCGCGTCCTTCCGGTATCATCGGAGACGGAATGTCCGTTCCGATCCTGACGTGACTGACGACGCTTCCCCCGCGCTGCGCCATGCCTATGGTTTCTGCTGTTCTGGCCCTGAAGCCTTTGATCATCGCCGCTGCCGCTATGATTCTGGAAGCCAGCACCGTTCCCTGGCCGCCGACGCCGCAAAGCAGGCAGCTCCTGACATTCATATCATTCATTGCTGATCACCCCCGCTGGACAGATCTGGCCGCAAAGCCCGCATCCCGTGCAAAGGCTGCTGTCTATTCTGACTTTCTTCGCGCCTTTGTCCGTCTCATATGGTATGAGGGCCGGGCAGCCTATTTCATTGACGCATCTCATGCATCCCACACACGCGCTGCCGATTTCGCATGGCGTCCCTTTATCCGTAATGGCGATGCAAGGCGACTTGAAGATGATCGCCCTGACGCCGGTCTCCTTAATGGCCTGCCTGATGGCGCCCACCGATCCTTCCAGATCCAGCGGATCCACCGTCCGTATGGAAGCCACGCCGATCCCTTCCAGGACCTTGGCGATATCAATAGGCTCTACGCGCTTTCCCATCATGGTGATTCCCATACCCGGGTGCGGCTGATGGCCTGTCATCGCCGTGGTGGAATTGTCCAGCACGCAGAGTATCATGTCCGACTGATTGTATACGGCGTTTACCGTGCCGGTAATGCCGCTGGCAAAGAAGGTGGAATCCCCGGTAAAGGCGAAATTCAAAGTTTCGCTGTCCGCGTGTCCCAGCCCCTGGGCCACGGTGATTCCCGCCCCCATGCAAAGGCAGGTGTCCACCATATTGAGCGGTGCGGCATTGCCCAGTGTATAGCACCCGATATCGCCGCAGTATATTGCCTGTGTAAATCCGGATTCTCCGGCCTTTTGCTCTTCCCGGACCGCTGCCTTTACCGCGTAAAACGCTCCCCGGTGCGGACACCCCGCGCACAGTACGGGAGGTCTGACCGGAAGCTCCGGCATATCCTGGAATTGTGACGCCCTGATTGCGGCGCCTTTGCCTGTCACTTCGTATATGATGTCCGAGACGAGATTCGCGTTCAGTTCTCCGCCTGCCGGAACGGTTCCGGTTCGTTTCCCTGAAATGAAGTTATCTATGTCCAGACTGATGTTTCCGTATTCATAAATCAGCGCGTCCTCGATGTATGGATCCAGCTCCTCAAACACCAGCACCTTGTCCACGCTCATCAGAAACCTTCTGGCCAGAGCCGCCGGAAACGGGTACGGCGTCGCTATCTTCAGCACCGTGAAATTCTCCTCGTGCCCCGCGATGGCTTCTCTGACATAGGAATAGGAGATGCCGCCGCAGGCGATACCGACAGGACCGCTGCCTTCGATGCTGTTGCCGCCGGCGCTTCCTGCCCCTGCCAGATAATCCGAGAATTCATCGCTCAGCAAAGGCTCCCGCCCCGCGACTTTGAGTTTGGCTTCATACGCCAGCTTCGGGAAAATCACCCATCGGCTGTCCTTGACGAAGCCCTCACAATCCTCCGGTTTCTTTATCTCCGGCACGTCCACATCCGCGCAGGAATGACATACCCTGGTGGTGGACCGGAGTATCACCGGGGTTTGATGTTTCTCACTGAAATCAAAGGCATCCTGCACCGCCCGGAAGGCCTGTTCAGGACTGTCGCAGTCAAACACCGGAATGTGGGCATATCTGCCGAAACTCCTGGTATCCTGTTCTGTCTGAGAAGATATAGGGCCGGGGTCATCGGCGACGTATATCACCATGCCGCCTTTGACGCCGATATAATTCACGCACATGATCGGATCCGAAGCGACGTTCAGCCCCATCTGCTTCATGGTGACGAGGCTTCTGGCTCCGGCGTAGGCCGCTCCCGCGGCTACTTCCGCTCCTGCTTTTTCGTTCACTGACCACTCCACGTGGACCCATCCCGGATTTCTCCTGGCGATGGTTTCCAGGACCTCTGACGAAGGCGTCCCCGGATAGCCGGAAACCACCCTTACTCCTGCTGCCAGAGCCCCAACGGCTACGGCTTCATTGCCCATCAAAAGCTCTATCATTTATGATCGATTCTCCTTCATTTTGGCACCTAATAATACAAGATATATTATACCACAAAAAAAGAACTGCCGTATCACTTTGATACGACAGTCCTCGCTTCGCAATTATATTATTGTGAAAAAAGCTTTTGTTCGTGTTTACGGTCTTATCTCTCTACGATGAGTGATGTTCCCATGCCGCCGCCGATACACAGTGTAGCCAGACCTGTCTTGGCGTCTCTTCTCTTCATCTCATACAGCAGTGTGATGAGGATTCTGCAGCCGGATGCGCCGATTGGGTGACCCAGAGCGATTGCTCCGCCGTTTACATTTGTCTTCTCAGGATCCAGTCCCAGGTCTTTTCTTACTGCCAGTGACTGAGCTGCAAATGCTTCGTTAGCTTCTACCAGATCGATATCGTCGATGGTCATGCCGGCCTTTTCCAGTGCCTTCTTCGTTGCAGGTACAGGACCAACACCCATGATTGATGGATCTACGCCGGCTGATGCATAGGACTTGATTGTAGCCAGAGGTTCGATTCCCAGCTCATCAGCCTTTTCTTTGCTCATTACGACTACAGCAGCGCCTGAATCGTTGATACCTGAAGCGTTAGCTGCAGTTACAACGCCGCCATCTCTCTTGAATGCAGGCTTAAGCTTAGCCAGCTTCTCAGGAGTGGATCCTCTGGTCAGGTGTTCGTCTCTTGAGAATACGATCGGATCTCCCTTTCTCTGAGGAATCGTTACAGGAACGATTTCTTCGTCGAATACGCCGCCATCTACAGCCTTCTCTGCTCTCTGCTGTGAAACCAGTGCGAACTCGTCCAGTTCTTCTCTGGTGATGCCCCACTGCTCAGCAACGTTCTCAGCGGTGATTCCCATGTGATAGTTATTGAATACGTCCCAAAGTCCATCGTTGACCATCATGTCAGTCATCTTGGCGTCGAACATTCTCGCTCCCCATCTGGCAGCCGGCATTACGTAAGGTGCCGCTGACATATTCTCAGCACCGCCTGCTACGATAATGTCTGCATCTCCAGCCTTAATGATCTGTGCTGCCAGCTCAACTGCTCTAAGACCTGATCCGCAAACTTTATTGATAGTAAAGCAAGGAGTTTCAACAGGCAGGCCTGCATCCAGCATCATCTGTCTCGCTACGTTCTGTCCAAGTCCGCCCTGCAGTACACAACCCATGATAACTTCATCAACATCTTCTTTGGCTACTCCGGCTCTGTTCAGAGCTTCTTCGATACATACAGCACCTAACTTCCTGGTCGGTACGTCCTTAAGAGTTCCACCAAATTTACCGATTGCTGTTCTGGCTGCGCCAACGATTACTACGTCTTTCATTAATAATTTCCTCCTTGTAATATACTTATTCTGGGTATATCGTTTAAGTTTGTTATTATTTTAACAGCATCGCTGCTAAAGTTACATAATGTCTTGTAATTGCTATGATACCATAGTTTTACAATAAATCAAGGGGTTTTGCGAAAAAAGTGTTAATTCTTTAACAAATTATTTGAAGTGACCGATATATTTCTCCAGAAGCTTGACCGGTCGGTATGACAGTTTCGCTTTTCTGAGGTTCGGAATGCCCATATCCTCTTCTCTGTTGATGTACTTCGCCCACGCGGCAGTATGCTTGCAGAATTCGTTGTTGATGGCCTGATAGAGTCCTCTGTAATTGACGTTTGCCTTTTCTACGTGTTCGGTGATCATCTTGCTGCCCAGATGTCCGCCAACAGCGATGGCTTCGATCTTGCCATCGATGAGAATGGCTCCGGCCTCGTATCCGACTTTTTCCAGATTCTCGAACACGTCCTTCATGGCCTCTTCCTCCATCTTGAGGAGCTCCATCTCGTTAGCCGGCACGTCCTTGCGCTGGTTGAATTCATCGATGAATTTCATGGCGTCATCCGCCATGTCGGAAGTCAGCTGCACATATTCGTAGTCAAATGTTTTTTTGAAATAGTTCAGATGGTTTTTCTTGCTGTGGAAATCGCGGCCTTTGAGCTCGATCAGATCCTGTGTCAGATAGATATAGTCGTAGTTCGGTCTGTCATCGGCCCACGACAGTTCCGGCACAGCTTCCTTGATGATCTCCATCAGATGAAACGGCACCAGTCTGAGGCTGAAGGGCTGTCCCTGCTTCTCAAAGCGCTCCTTCGCCATATAAATGGTCTCTCTCAGAGATTCCTTGTCATATTCTCCGTTGCAGGTCAGCGGCGGGAACATGAACGGCAGGATGATCCCATCCTCCAGTTCCAGATGGCTGACGCCGGTGATACACATGTAATCGCCGATGATATCCCAGCTGAACTGGTTGATATCTCTCCACATGTATTGCGCGGAAAACGACAGTCCTGAAGTCTTATATTCATATCCATCCAGATACTTCTCCAGAAGAGCCCTGTCTTCAATTGTGATCTTGTTATCGAACATGTACATGTTTTCTTGATTCCTTATTTCACGATATTCGAAATATCCTTGAAGCCTTCTGCCTTGGCATCTCTGAGAAGCTCGTAAAGTACTGATTCATATGTGGTGGCAATGGCTCCGGCCTTTTCCATTCTCTCTGTTGCCCACAGATAGTCGGTCTGGCTTCTTGAGGAGAGACAGTCTACCGGAACGTAGACGTTGTATCCTTCTTCCAGCAGCTGCAGCACCGTCTGCTGTACGCAGATGTGCGCTTCGATGCCGCACACGATGACGTTTCTCTTCTCTGCCATGTCCAGCTGATTGACGAAGTCAACATTGTTCATGCAGCTGAAGCAGGTTTTCTCTACCGGTTGGAATTCTCCGATAGCTTCCGCGATTTCCGGAATCGTCTCACCCAGGCCTTTGGTGTACTGCTGTGTCACGATGTGCGGCACACCCAGCACCTGCAGCCCGCAGGCCAGCCTGATCGTCTTGTCCTGAAGAGCCTCCTTATTGCTCATGGCAGGCATCAGTTTCTCCTGAAAGTCTATAAAAATCGCAATGGTGTCTTCTCTTGTCATGAAACTCATTTTCCTATCCTCCATTCTTCTAAATCCGCCAGTGCTCTATGCGCAGTCAGATCATAACGTATCGGTGATATGGACGCATAGCCGTTTTGGATGGCTATGACATCGATATTGTCAGGCTTGCCTTCATAGATCAAAGGCTCTCCCCCGTATTTGTAGATGCTCTTGGCTCCCTCGCGGCTTATGAGCTGGATATCATTGTCGTATTCCCTCTCTCCCACGATGGTGTACTTGACGCCTTTGATTTCCTCCTTCGGAAGGTCCGGCGTGTTGATGTTATACGCCACATGGTGCTGCCACTTGCCGCCGGTCTTCAGCACCGTATCCACAGCCAGATCGCAGGCGTACTCGAAGTGCGTAGCGTGATGGCTGTCCACGGAAACGGCCACCGAAGGGATCCCCTGTATGGAACCTTCCGTAGCGGCGCCTACCGTCCCGGAATAGACAGTATCCGTTCCCACGTTGCTGCCGTGATTGATTCCCGCGAATACCATGTCGATACTGATGCCCTGCTCCCGCAGGACCTGTATGCCCACGACCACGCAGTCGGCAGGCGTGCCGGACACGGTATAGGCTTTCTCCGCATGGGCAAACGCGATCTCCTCCACGGTAATCTGTCCGCGCATGGTGATGGCGTGGCTCATGGCGCTTCTCTGTCCATCCGGCGCAAAAACGTAAATATCGGCCCCTGCCCTCTGGTGCAGTGCCTTTACCAGTTCGTGTATTCCCTGGGCAAAAATCCCATCATCATTTGCAATTAAAATATTCATGGTCTGTATTTTATCATAAGTGAGAAATTAAATAAACTAAATCTTAAAGAACCCGATCCTGCGCCGGGTGTGTGATTTCCGTCAGGTGCCTGCGGTAGCGTTCCGGCATGAAGTTTCTCTGACACCTGTAATTCGCCCTCTCCTTGATGGCGATGTTGTCAAAGAACGTCTTCCACAAATCACGATAGGACAGTTCTTCCTGCGACAGACGCGGAACAGAATCCTCATCAAAATCCGTGATGTACCAGTGCTTTTGGTAGGCGATCATCGCCTTGCCCCGGCCCACATCATGGATGATGAAGGGATCGTTTCGGAAGCGATCGCAAAAATGCGTATGCAAAAGCTCCAGCACATCGTGATCCGGCTCGATGTCGGCATACAGAATATTGCCATCCATGACAGAAAACCTGACGAACTGCAGCATTCTCTCCGCTTCAACAGATATTTTTTTTAGTATAGCCTGGAAGTCTTTGACCACCGGATCCCCATGCAGGCTGGAAATGGCGGGGCCTTTGCGAAACCCCATGACCAGATATCTGAGGATGATCATTTCTTTACCGGGTACGCTGGACAAATATGCCTTATATACTCCCCGCAGATCGTATGCGGAGATCTTTTCTTCGATGGCGTCATATACCTTCGCGGCCTTTGCTTCGTCCGTCTCTACGGTCATGCTTCCCCACAGCATGTTGGGCTGATAGGAATCCCCCGTATAGATGCCCCCTGCTCTGTCGATATAGTAGTGGTTGTAGACACAGGTCAGCAGGCCGTCGAAAGTCCCGTCATATATGTAATCGATCATGCCTTTCCCTCCTGCAGCGCTTTGCCTGTGCCGGTACCGGCAGTGAGGTGCCGGTCTCCCATTTGATCGAACATCGACATCTGCAGTCCGTTCTCCATCTGGAGAATCGATCCGCGTATGACCTCCGGCTCGAATTTCCTGTCTCCATAATATCTGCCGCAGCACAGGATGAAGTATTTCGCCCGCTTCATCACGACGCCGATCTTCTTCAGGTCGTCGAATCTGACGGCCGAGTACCGCCTCTGCCTGATGATTCTCTTCGCCGACAGGTGCCCGATGCCGGGGACTCTCATCAGCTGATCATAAGAGGCCTTATTGACCTCGAGGGGGAAGTAATCCAGGTTTCGTATCGCCCAGGTGACCTTCGGATCCAGATCCGGATCCAGATCGCTGCTGCCGTCCTGAAACAGCTCGCCCACGGTGAAGCCGTAGAATCTCAGCAGCCAGTCGGCCTGATAGATGCGGTGCTCTCTCTTGAGGGGAGCCGGCGTATGAATATCCGGCAGCTTGGGAGATTCCACCAGAGGGATGTACGCGGAATAATAGACTCGTTTCATCTTAAAGGCGTGGTACAGATTCTCGCTGGTGGTGAGTATGCTCTTATCCGATTCGCCTCCGGCTCCGATGATCATCTGGGTCGTCTGGCCGGCTGCGGCGAAGGATCCCTTCTTCGGCGCCGGGAGGATCTGACTCGCCTGATCCCAAAACTCCGGAAGTGAGGGTCCCGTATTCGAGAATCCATCAGGGGAGTCCTCCAGATAATGATCGGCTGTATTGAGCTTTTGGCCTTTGAACATGGTTCCCGGACCCACCAGCGAATTGTGCTCGATCAGGGTATTGGTGATCTGTCTCATGGGCGCGAAGATCTGCTTCGGCCGCTTCTGAGGGGCCAGCTGTGCCAGACTCTTGCTGGAAGGCATCTCGATATTCACGCTGAGCCTGTCCGCCACCAGTCCGATTCTGTGGAGTATGGCCGGAGAAACCCCGGGTATGATCTTGGCGTGGATGTATCCTGCGAATCCGTACCTGAAGCGCAGCAGCTCCAAACACTCCAGAATCCTTTCGGCGGTGTAGTCCGGTGACTTCTCCACTGCTGAGCTCAGAAAAAGACCTTCAATATAATTTCTCCTGTAAAATTCCATGGTCAGACGCGCCAGTTCATCCGGCTCGAAGGTGGCTCTCGGGAAATCGTTGCTCCTCCTGTTGATGCAGTACTCGCAGTCGTATTCACATTTATTGGTGAACAGCACTTTGAGGAGTGAGACGCATCTGCCGTCTGCTGCCCATGAATGACAAATACCGGCAGCGTGGGCATTCCCCAGTCTGCCGTTATTGTATCTGCTGGCTCCGCTGCTGGAACACGAAACATCGTATTTCGCCCCGTCAGCCAGAATCTTAAGTTTTTTCATGAGCAGTTCTTCCATGCGTTCGTCCTCCATCTATATGATACAGGATTCAGAACGTATGTTCAAGAACAAATATTCCTTTTTGGTCCTATCCGCAGCGGCGTTCCTTGGCTCTGTTGATGTGGATCTCCATGGCCAGTCTGCCGGCGGGAACGTCCTTATCCTTGACCGCCTTGAAGATGTTGCGGTGTTCCTCCAGGACAGTCGTGAGGTAGTTATCGTTGTAGACCACATCGGCGCCTTTGTACTTCAGGAAGTTCGGATAGGACGACAGCAGTTTCTGAAGCATCCTGTTATGGGAGGCTTCGTAGATAACCTGATGGAATCCGGTGTTGATGACGAGCATTTTCTCGATATCTTTCCTCATGGTGTAGAACTCCATGAATTCGAATGTCTCCTCAAGGCTGTCCATCTCTTCATCGGTGATTCGCTCGATGGCCCATTCCACGGCCTGGATCTCATAGGCCTTTCGCATCTCAAACATGTCCTCATAGTCCTGCTCGGACATTCCTATCACGAATGAGCCTCTGTTCAGGATATTCTCCACCAGGCCATCCGCTTCCAGCTGCCGCAGCGCTTCTCTGATCGGCGTGCGGCTCACCTCGTATTCCTTGCAAAGATCCTGCTCCGTGAGTTTCTGCCCGGGTTTGAGTTTACCGGTCAGTATATCCCTCTGAAGTTTGGCGAGCAGACTGGTGGATATCGGCGCGTTGCTTATTTCCGTGTCATCGTTAAATTTAAAGAGTACCATTTCAGCCCATCCTTACTATAAATGCTTCAGAACGTAATCCGTAAAGTCAAATGCCGTGTTGCCGGTTCCATCCCCCGGCATATTCAGGTCTTTCGCAGCCGCGTCCAGAACGTCTTCGAGCCTTTGGGCCTTGTCCGTATCGCCCATGTGCCTGAGCATCATGACCGCCGCCCTGCAAAGGCTTGCCGGATTGGCGTACTCGGCGATGCCGTCTTCCACCATTCTCGGGGCGCTGCCGTGGATGGCCTCGAACATGGCGTATCTGCCGCCGATGTTGGCGCTGCCCGCGGTGCCTACGCCGCCCTGCATCTGCGCCGCTTCATCGGTAATGATGTCGCCGTACAGATTCGGCAGGATAAACACGTTGAAATTGCTGTTGATCTTATCATCGATCAGATTCGCCGCCATGATGTCGACGTACCAGTCATCCACCTTGATCTGCGGATAGTCCTCCGCGATCTCCCGGCAGATGCTCAGGAATTTGCCGTCGGTCTTTTTCATGATGTTGGCTTTCGTGACGATGCTGACGTTTTTGTTGCCGTTATTTTTCGCGTATTCAAAGGCCGCTCTGGCCAGGCGCTCGGTGCCCGCCGTGGTGGTGACCTTGAAATCTACGCTCAGATCATCGCTGATTTCGATGCCTTTGCTTCCCAGCGCGTACTCGCCCTCGGTGTTTTCCCGGTAAAAGATCCAGTCGATATTCTTCTCCGGAATCACCACCGGTCTCACGTTGGCGAACAGATCCAGCTCCCGCCTCAGCGTGACGTTGGCGCTCTCCAGATTCGGTCTGCCGTCGCCTTTGCCCGGGGTCGTCGTCGGACCCTTCAGCAGCAGGTCGCATTCCTTGATGGCGGCCAGCACATCATCCGGCACCGTCTGCATCTTTTCGATCCTGTTTTCGATGGTGAGCCCTTCGATGGTCTTCAGTTCTATGCGACCGCTTTCGATCTCATCGGCCAGAAGGCGATGCAGTATCGCTCTGCATGAATCCATGATGATGGGTCCTATGCCGTCCCCATCGATGGTCCCGATGACGATCTTATCCATCGCCGCGAAGTCCGGCGCCGCCTGCGCCGTCTTCATGCGTTCCACACGCTCCAGCTGTTCTCTTATTATTTTTTCAAAATCATCTAAATATGACATGGCTTTACCCCGTTACATTTCTTTCTTGATGGTATTGATTTTACCACCGTTCAGAATCATCTTGATCTCCAGCTCGGAGAAATTCGATTTCACTTTATATTCTCTTTTTTTCGTGAGGTTCTTGACGATGATATCCTCGCCCCTGGCCTGGGCCTCTACCTGCTCCCTGGCGTTTTCTATGATCAGATTGTCGCCCAGATTCAGCGTGTCATAATCCGCCTCATCCGTAAATACCAGAGGCAAAATGCCGCTGTTGATCAGATTGGATCTGTGGATCCTGGCGAAGGATTTGGCCAGAACAAACTTCACGCCCAGATACAGAGGCACCAGCGCCGCGTGTTCTCTGGAGGAACCCTGTCCGTAGTTTTCTCCGCCTACGATGACGCACTTGCCGGCATCGTTGCATCGGATCGGAAATCCCGTATCGATCTTCTCGAAGCAATACTCTGACAGGTGAGGTATATTGGATCGGTAAGGCAAAAGCCTCGAATCCGATGGCATAATATCGTCAGTAGTGATATTGTCTCCGGCGTGCAGCACCACTCTGGCCTTAAGCTCGTCCGGCAGACTGTTGTTTCTCGGGAACGGTTTGATGTTCGGTCCCATGACCACATCGGTGTTGTCCTTGTTGCAGCCTTCAGGATAGACCACGAAATTGTCATTCGGGTCGAAATCAACCGGTGTGATCTCCGGCAGATCCAGTCCGCATGTGCTTCCGTCTGTCAGCACGCCTTCAATGGCAGAGATCGCAGCGGTTTCCGGGCTGACCAGATAAATATCCGCGTCGTTGGTGCCGCTCCTGCCTTTGAAATTCCTGTTAAAGGTCCTGAGGGAAACAGCACCGGATTTCGGCGACTGACCCATGCCGATGCACGGGCCGCAGGCATTCTCGATGACTCTGGCGCCCGCGTTGATGATATCTGCCAGCGCTCCGTTTGACGCCATCTTGGCCATGATCTTGCTGGATCCCGGAGAGATGACCAGAGAGACGTCCGGCGCTACCTTCCTGCCTTTGAGGATGGCTGCCACCTTCATCAGATCCGCATAGGATGAGTTGGTGCAGCTTCCTATCGCCACCTGATCGATCTTGATCTTGCCGATTCTTTCTACTGTTTCCACGTTATCCGGGCTGTGCGGCATCGCTGCCAGCGGCTTCAGCGCGTCCAGATCCACCACCAGTTTCTCATCGTATACCGCATCTTCGTCCGCAGCCAGCGGCGTGTAATCCGCTTCACGGCCCTCTGACTTCAGATACGCCAGCGTGTTCTCATCACTTGGGAAAATCGAAGTGGTGGCTCCCAGTTCGGCACCCATGTTCGTTATGGTCGCTCTGTCCGTGACGCTCAGCGTCGCCACGCCTTCACCTGTATATTCTACGATCTTGCCCACGCCGCCCTTAACGGACAGCTGCTGCAGCACGTAGAGAATGATATCCTTGGCGCTGACCCATGGTCTGAGCCTGCCCTTGAGTTCAACGTTGATGACCTTCGGCGCAGTCAGGCTGTAGGTGCCTTTGGCCATGGCAACCGCCACGTCCAGGCCGCCGGCGCCGATGGCGATCATGCCCAGACCGCCGCCCGTCGGCGTGTGGCTGTCCGAACCCAGCAGCGTCTTGCCCGGTTTGCCGTAGTTCTCCAGATGGAGCTGGTGGCAGATGCCGTTTCCCGGTTTGCTGAAGAGCACGCCGTGCCTTCTGGCAACACTCTTGATGAATTCGTGATCGTCCGCGTTCTCGAACCCCGTCTGCAGGGTGTTGTGATCGATATACGCGACACTGAGTTCTGTCTTGATGGAATCCACCTCCATGGCTTCCAGCTGCAGATAAACCATGGTTCCCGTGGAATCCTGCGTTAAGGTCTGATCGATTTTTATCGTGATTTCCTCTCCTGCTTTGAGCTCACCGTCCAGGAGATGAGCTTCCAGAATTTTATACGCTAATGTCTTTCCCATTTCATACATCCTTTCAGAAAATTGTATTTTGTATTTTCGTATACAATTATACAATCCACCGATTATCCCGTCAACCCTGCGAGCCTAAAAGGTAACACATTTACGTGAGATTGTGGTACAATGAGTCATCAGGAGGCGGAGAATGAAGATCGTTTTCTTGGATCACGCCATCGTTGATCCCGGCGACTTGTCCTGGGAGACTTTGCAAAGCCTCGGGACGCTGCATCACTATGAACGTTCAACGAGAGAAGAAGCTCTCATCAGGGCCCGCGATGCGGATGTGCTCATCGTGGATTCTTTTGGTGTCGACAGAGATTTTATGACGCAATGTCCGAATCTCAAGCTGATCGTGATCGCGGCGACGGGATTCAACCATATCGATATCCACGCGGCCGAAGAACTTGGCATCGGCGTTGCCAACGTTCCGTCCTATGCCGCCGATACTGTGGCGCAGCACGCTTTCGCGCTTTTGCTCACGTTGACGAACTCCATCGGCATCTACGACCGGGCCGTCAAGGACGGCGAATGGCAAAGGGCCAAGGACTACACCTTTATCAAGGCACCGATCTTCCTGCTGGCGGGCAAAAGCATCGGCATCGTCGGCTACGGAAGCATCGGCAGGCGCATCGCCGCAATTGCCGAAGGATTTGGCATGACGGTGAACATTTACAGCCGTGATCCTGAGGCTGCCATCCGTTCCGATGTCGTCTCTCTCAGCTGTCCGCTGACGGAGGACAATCGGCATATGGTAAACGACGCCTTCATATCGCGCATGAAAGACGGCGCGTATCTGATCAACACGGCCAGAGGAGGTCTCATCGACGAAGATGCCCTGGCCAGAGCTTTGCGATCCGGCAAACTGGCAGGCGCCGGCCTTGACGTTATGGGCAGCGAGCCGCCGGCAGAAAGTCCGCTCCTGGATATACCAAACTGCTGCATCACTCCGCACATCGCGTTTATCGCCAAAGAAGCGCGGCAGACCATCATGGATGTCATCGCGGATAACATCCGAAGCTGGGCGGAAGGCGGCAGACTCAACAGACTTGACAGGGGTAATATTAGATGAAAGTACTTAAAGTATTCTTAGCGCTCATCATTTCCATCGTGATGATCGGATCGGCTACGCTGGCGCTGGGTTCCTTCGCAGTCCAAAAGGCTTCCAGCGAAGAATCGATCCGGTCCGCCATCGACGAAACAGGCATCGTGGATGATCTGATGACGCAGGCTCTGGAGCAGAATACCAGCAGCATGGGTAGTCTCTTGGGAAGCGCGGCCAAGGCCATCGCCCAGACGGAGCCGATGGAGAACTTCATAGCTGAATACATGGCTTCCGCCATCGCTGCCGAAATCTACGGACAGGAACGGGAAGATCTGTCCAGCGACGCGCTCATGGAAGCCTTTGCCAGCGGGATGGAAATCGCCATCGAGGAAAAGGGCTTTAACATATCAGAGACAGAAAGTGAAATGATCCGTATGGCCATGATGCAGACCATGCCGATGCTGACGGATTCACTCAACGCCAGCCTCGATCAGTACGAGACGGCGGTGATCGATGAACATACGCAGGAGATGATCGACGGACTCAGGATCCTCGTCAGCCCTGTCTTCCGATACGGAACGCTGTTCCTCACACTGCTTTGCGCCATCATACTGGTGCTGCTGTTCTGGTCCAGCAGGCTGGGGTTTTTATGGGCCGCGGTTTGCGTATTTCTGGCAACCTGCGCCTTCGGGGTGGCCGCTCTGGTGTCCGATTCTTTCGGGGCGGATTCCATGTATGTGGATTCCGCGGAACGAATGGTATATATCATGTGCTATAACGGGGCGATCTTCGCCGTGATCGCGGGAGCCGCCACCGGCATGGCACTTATCATTTTGCTTACGATTATGAGACTTACGAGGAGGTCTGTATGAGCTACAGTGAACTAATCAAAGAAATGAAGCTCCAGGACAAAGTGATCGCAATCACCAGAGTCCACAAATCCGAGGTCCAGCCGCAGCATACATTCGGCTGCATCTATAAGATACTGCAGAGAGTGCTGGCCGGAGAGACGATCGTCACCGCCAAAGGCTTTTGCGGATGCAAAGGCTTCGAAAACAACAGCGGTCTGGTAGACGAAGTGCCGTTTATCCCGGGAACCTTCGGTTTATTCCTGTCCAAAGGCTCCAAGGAGCAGTGGACGCCTGACGGCGAAAGATTCAAGTGTGATCCTGACATGGCCTACGCCATGTACGACTGCCTGCCAAAGGATGTCATGGGCGGCTATGACGCCTTCAGACTGGAGCCTTATCGCGAGGGTCTTGACTGCGACGTGGTGGTGGCCTTTTGCAATCCGGATCAGCTGTCGGCTCTCATCGTCCTGCATGGTTACGATAAGGCGGAATACGATCGCGTCATCGCGTCCACCGTTTCAGGCTGCGCATCCATGATCAGGCTGCCGCTGAACGAACTCAAATCCGATAAACCGCGGGCGGTGATCACGGGAACCGACCTGGCCCAGCGAAAATTCATGAATGAAAACGAGCTGGCCATCAGTTTCACAGGACCGGAGTTCGAAAAAATGTTATCCTATACGGACGAGTGTTTCTTCCACTCACCGGTCTGGAAACCTGTCAGGAACAGGCTGAGAAAAGACGAACATCTGGAAGACGCGTGCTTCACGGCGCTCGGCACCAGAGAATAAATATCAAGAGAGTAATAATACATCATAAAGAAAAGAGGTAATGAAGAAATGGCAGAAAATTGTACACATGATTGCGGTAATTGTCCAAGTGCACAGGGATGCGGTGAATTCGATCCGAAGTCACTGATCGCTGAGGCCAACAAACTGAGCAACGTCAGCAAGGTCATCGCTGTTGTCAGCGGTAAGGGCGGCGTAGGGAAATCTCTCGTCACGTCACTGATGTCCATCACCATGAAAAGGCGTGAACATCCTACCGGCATCATGGACGCGGACGTAACCGGTCCTTCGATCCCGAAAGCTTTTGGCATCACCGAAAAGGCGGAAGGCTGCGAGGATGGCATATTCCCTATCGTTACAAGCACCGGAATCAAAACGATTTCTGTAAACAATCTCCTGGAAAATGACACAGACCCTGTCCTCTGGAGAGGACCGATCATCGCAGGTCTGGTGAAGCAGTTCTGGACGGACGTGATCTGGGGCGATATCGACTATCTGTTTGTCGACATGCCTCCGGGTACGGGCGATGTGCCTCTCACCGTATTCCAGTCACTGCCGGTTGACGGCATCATCGTCGTCACATCTCCGCAGGATCTGGTCAGCATGGTCGTCGCAAAGGCCATCAAGATGGCAGAGATGATGGACGTTCCTGTTCTCGGCATCATCGAGAACTACTCCTACTTCAAATGCCCGGACTGCGGAACGGAAACCCAGATATTCGGACCGAGCAAGGTGGATGCTGTTGCTGAGGAATTCGGAATCGATGTACTGGGCAAGCTCCCGATCGACCCTAAACTGGCTGCGGCGTGCGACCGCGGTATGATCGAGACCTTTGAGGGAGACTGGCTGGAGAAGGCCGCCGACAAGGTGGAGGAAATGCTGAAATAACGCAATTTACGATAGCAGGTGACTTATGAGTGATAAAAAGAGAAAGTTTTCGATGACCGGCATACTGCTGGTCGGATGCATGTTGGTATGTCTGATCCTGGCGCTGGCCGTAGTGCCGGGCGGCTTCGGGTCGGACCAAAAACAGGATCTTGATGATGAGAACACACCCGGACTGCAGGCAGTCATCGAAGACGGCTCTCCCCTGCTGATCTACGATAAACGTCCCGAAACAAAAGCACTGATGTCGGATTTCGAAGAAGGAATGGTGGCGAGTGTAAACGCCACCCTCGGAAACGAAGGTCACTCCGTGCTGGTGGATACGGACGAGCAGAGCGAGATCACCGAGATTTACAAAGCCCTGAAAAATGTGATGATCGGCGATGAGCTGGGTCCTGACGATACGGATCCCACAGCCTCCACCAACTCACCGAACGCACTGGGAGCATGCTATATTTCCTTCGAGCTGAGTGACGGATCGACCTGTGACTTTACGTTTGAGAACACCGAGGTCTATGATATGGGCGACGGCCGCTATGCTGCCGCCGGCACCGAAGGACTCTGGGCTGTTATTGAGGAGCTTGGCGATGAGTAGAAATAATCTTAACAAAATGAATCGAATCAATCACGACGAGCGCCGCGAGCACAACAAAGCCCGCGCCCGAAAGATGGTTCTCGTGCTGGGAATCGTCAGCGTTGTGCTGATCCTCGCCATGATGGTTGAGGTGTATTTATAGGGTTCTCGAAAAATAATAAAAAAACTCTCAATTATTCGTTGACAATTCACTTCTCAGAAGGTATACTTACAAATGCGCGTTGAGCGTTACAACTGAATAAACGAGCACCATTAGCTCAGCTGGCAGAGCACCTGACTCTTAATCAGGGTGTCCAGGGTTCGAACCCCTGATGGTGTACCAGTTAAAACCCGCAACCCGTTGCAATGACAGTGATTGCGGGTTTTGCATTTTTTGCTCGTTTGGGCAAATATGGCATTTTGCCCACAAATCTGCCCACAAGCTTGTGGGCAAGGTGTTTTGGCTCTGTTAAGAATGTTGGGGTGGACGATACTCCAAGAATTTCAGGGCCTCTTTATTTTTAAAAAATCATTGTTTTGAGCCCTTATTGCTTCAGGCTCTGTTCCAGCAGATCCACTGCAGATTTCCGGCTTTTTTCTGTAACATGAGCGTAGGTGTTCATCGTGATGCCGATGTCCGAATGCCCCATGAGCATCTGCAGATCTTTGAAGTTGGCGCCGCTGGCGACCATGTTCGATCCATAGGTGTGTCTCAGTCCATGCATGTGGAAGGGGATCGATTTCAGGTGCGTCTGGACGAGCTTGTTGCAGTTCTTCAGGGTCTGCGGCGTGACCAGCTCTCCGTCCGGTTTTCGGCAGACGAAGCTGACCGGAACCAGCTGCTGACTGGGATCTGCTTCTGTCAGGAGTTTACCGCGGCCGACTCTGCTGCTGATCATACCGTTATCTGTTCTGAGATCCGTGTAGATGATATAGTGCTGTCTGCCCTTGATGTTTTTCACCTGACAGTAATGCGTATGATAGTACCCGTCAAATGTCTTCTGATCTGCGGCCTGCTCTGCCTTTGCGGCGGTGAGGATCTCTGCCAGCGTTTGTCCGAAGTCCACGATCCTCTGCTTGCCGTTTTTCGGCACTTTCAGCTCCCAGCATTTGTTCATAGTGTCGTAGTACATGGATCGGCGGACGATGAGCCTGCGGCCTTTGATGTCCACATCCTCCCAGGAGAGTCCGCATAGCTCCCCGGCCCGAAGCCCCGTGTAATACGAGATCTGTACCGGCAGCAGCATGTAACGGTATCCCTGCCCGAAGGTGTTCTTATGCTCCTGCAGAAAATCTGTGATCGCGAGGAATTCCTCGTGGGTGATGATTTCCATCTCGCCTTCATCGGCAGCGAACAGGTTTGTCTGTTGTGATTTCTTGCGTTTCTTGACGAATTCCATAGGGCTGGATTTGATATACTCCTTTGGATAAACTGCGAATTTGAAGATGCCATTCAGGACGACGAATTCTTCTTTCATGGTGCTCTCCGAGTAGGCGTGTTTGATTTCTTTGCCATCCGCATCGTATTCGCCGTAGTATTTCTCGTCCACGTAGGCCTGCAGCATATCCACCGTGACATCCTTCAGGAGCATGCTTCCGATTGCGTGCTCCCGGATATGATTCATCACATTGCGGTAGCTGTCTCTGGTGGTGCTGGCGCGGCTGCTGGGTTCGATCTCCACGGCATACCATTCGTCCATCAGATCGTTTAGAGTGATCTCACCCGGATCGAATATCCTGCCGCTTTCGTTGTACTCCTGCAGCGCTTTATCCAGCATGGCCTGTGTTTCCCGCTTAGACTCCGTTCCCGGGAATTCATGCAGTTTCATTGTTCCGTCCGGCTCCTCCATCCGGAACCGGTAATAATATTTGTTACCTCTCTTTCTGACACTTCCTTTCTGATACGATTGCTTTTGCTTCATAAGGTCCTTCCTTTCCGGCAGAACCTTTTGCGGGTCTTGATATGGTTTGCGTTGAAGATATATCGCGGCCCACAGCGGGCTTTGCCTATTTTATAAATAATCCATTAAATTGATCACCTTCTCATTTGCGCCGACCGGATCGTGCGCATAATCTCTTAACACATTACTTAATTCATAAAACATATTGACAGTATGCATGATTTCCCGCAGGAACTGCATCGTATTGAATTCTGATCCGCTGTCAAGACCGATCGCCTCCGCCAGCTCATCATTTAATTTGCTCTCGTCCACATAGCGATGACATGCGATAGTGAAGGATTCTGCAAAGGCTGTATATTCTTTTAACAGAAGCAGCAGCAGATTTTCCGCAAATTCACTGTCGCGCATCGAGATCCCCAGAGGGATCGTTTTTCTGACTTCCTCCATCGCATCGAGGATCTCCAGCGTGCGCTTGTTCTGGATGACGCTTTCATAGGTGTCCGTTTCACCCCGCAGATACTCCGGGGTGACATAGAGCGCCGATGCAAGTCCCTCGACGATCAGTTTCTTCGTATTATCAATGGTTCCCTTCTCATATCGCTGTATCGTGGATTTATTGACATCCATCTTTTCTGCCAGGTACCCTTGTGTCAGCTTCAGTTCTTTTCTTCTCGCCCGGGTCCTGGATCCAATGGTCTGTCTGAGTTTCTTCTCGTCCATTTGTATTACCTCGTTTCGTTCGTTCCCCTTTCCCCAAAGTAATCATACCACTCCTCGCAGAAAAATGCAATACGCAATTTATTATTAAATTTTATTGTTGCATAACGCTTGACAACGTTTGAATGATGTAGTATATTCAACGTGGAAGAAAAGTTGCATAACGCAACAATCAAGAAAGGAGGTGATTGCATGACAGAGAAAATCGCACTGACAATCGAAGAAGCGGCGGTCTACACGGGGATCGGGCGAAACACTCTGCGTCAGCTGATCCGGTGGAACAGCATCCCGGCGCTCCATGTCGGAAGGAGGCAGCTGATCCGCACAGATGTGCTGAATGAGTTCCTGCTGCTGAATCAGAACACCGACTTGCGGGACCGCGGCGCGATCCGGCCGGTTGGGCAGCAGGAAAGTTAAAGGCGGCCTTCGCAAAGACCGCCAATGTAATCGGAATACCCGGTGTGAGCCGTGATATACCTTCAACGCAACTAAAGTATATCATACGGCTCCTCCGAATTCCACAGAAAAATGGAGCAATCTGCCGAAATATGCAAAAGCAGGACAGCTCCGATGCACTTTGAAAACCGAATAAGAAAAGGAGGAACCCATGTTATCTTACAAAGACATCAGAATCATCGCCGTAGATCACGGCTACGGCAACATCAAAACAGCAAACGCCGTGACACATACCGGAATCACGAAATATGATTCCAGACCCGTCTTCACCGGAAGCATCCTGGAATACGAAGGTGCATGGTACCGGATCGGCGAGCGGCACAAGGAATTCATTCCGGACAAAGCTGCCGACGAAGACTACTATCTGCTCACCCTGTACGCGATTGCACGGGAGCTTCAGAGAGAACGCATCACAGAGGCAAATGTCCATCTCGCCTGCGGACTTCCTCTCAGTTGGGTCAGAACGCAGAGGGAGACCTTCCGTCAGTATCTGATGCGCAGCGAGAAAGTGAAGTTCACCTACAACGATGTTCCCTACAGCATCCGCATCACTGACTGCAGCATCTTCCCCCAGGGCTATCCCGCCATCATTTCAGATCTTGAAGAATTCCGCGGCGTCAATATGCTGGCCGACATCGGCAACGGAACCATGAACATCATGTATATCAACAACAAGAAGCCGATCGAGGAACGCTGCTGGACGGAGAAAGCCGGGGTCAACCAGTGCATGATTCGGGCGAAGAACGCTCTTCTGGATCAGTTCGGAGTCCGGGTCGATGAATCCACCATTGAACAGATTTTCCGCTACGGAACCGCAGATATCGGGAAGGAATATCTGGACTGCATCAGCCGTGTGACGGAGGAATATGTATCCGATCTTTTCTCCATCCTCCGCAAGTACGAATACAGTCCGGATCTCATGAGGCTCTATATCACCGGCGGCGGTGCTTCCCTCGTGAAACACTTCGGCAGTTTCGATCCCGGCAGAGTGGAGATCATCGACGACATCTGTGCCACAGCCAAAGGCTACGAGCAGCTGGCGCAGATGCTCCTGACAAGGAGGGGTGTCTGATGGCGAACACAAAGAGCACCAACATCCGGTTCAATCTGGACAGGGAAATCCACCGGAAGGCCTGGGACTACCTGCATACAATGGATGAGAAAACATTCCCCTCCATCACCAGCGCCGTGATCCTGGCTGTGGTTGATTACTTCGACAGATATTATGCAGACGCGGATGCAGAAAAACAGAAATCCGACGAACTTCTTGCCCGGACCGTTGCAAAAGCTGTGGAGCAGAGGATCGAAGCCTCGCTCCCGGCCTTTCTGGCCGGATACTTCGCAGGAGCCGGGCCTGTCCAGCCTTTGCAGATCGCAGCAGCGGATCCTGATCCGCCAAAGCCGCAGGTCAGCGAAGAAGACATCGCCTGGGACTTCCTGCAGGACGCATAAACCGGGAAAGGACATGATCACATGACAAAATATCTGACTGATGATAACGCCCATTTCCATTTCATGAGGTTTCCCGGTTTTCTGCTCTCTTCGGACCTGAACGAAACATGTCAGATCCTCTATATGCTCCTGTTGGATCGGTCCGGACTATCCCGGAAAAACGGATGGGTCGATGAGGAAGGTCACGTTTTCGTCCACTATTCGATCCAAAAGCTGGCGAACGATCTTCACAAAAGCCCGACGACCATCAAGGACTCCCTGAGAACGCTGGAGAATCACGACCTGATTCGCCGGGTGCGGCAGAGTGCGCCGAAGCCGACCAGAATCTATGTGAAGATCCCGGAGGAAGCCCTGCTTGAGAAGAGACCGGACGGAATATCGGCCCGTCAGGGGCCGGAAATCCGGCCTGTCAATGGACAGGATTCCGGCTTGCAAACAGTCAGGATTCCGGCCACTAATCAGAATAAAGAAATCAGAAAGAGGAAAACAGACTATCTTAATTACGAATGTGGAGGTAAAACGCTATGAAAGAAGAATCGATATTGCTGCCTTCAGCGGAGGTCTCCCTGGGTTCCGAAGAATATATTGATCCGGAAGATGGACTTATCCATTGCAGCAAGTGCGGTGACGCAAAACAGATGATCCTCGAAAACTCATGCAGGATATCAAAAACCGTCCGCATCTCCTGTTCCTGCGAACAGGAGATGCAGAAGCGGCAGACGCAGATGCAGCAGGAACAGGAACGATGCACACGCATTGAGATCCTTCGCAGCAATGGTATTCCGGACGAACTTTACCGCAATTACACCTTTGACAGCGATCCGGGAGTAATTCCGGAGATCCTGATAGCGAAGGGTTACGCAGACAATTTTGAACAGCTGGAAGGCTCCGGCACCGGACTTATCTTCTGGGGCGGAATCGGCACCGGCAAAACTTATCTGGCCGCCTGCATCGCCAACGCGCTGATCGACCGCGAGATCTCTGTGAAGATGACCAGTATCTCTCGGATCTCAAATGCCATGGCAGGGTTGTTTTCGGAGGATCGCAACCGCTATCTGGATTCGCTCAACGACTGCCGACTGCTGATCATCGATGACCTGGGCGTGGAACGGAACACAGAGTATTCCCTTGAACAGATCTTCTGTGTGATCGACAGCAGGTACCGCACCGGCAGGCCTATGCTCCTGACGACAAACCTGCCGTTGGATCATCTGGAGAGCCCACGGGATCTGGAACATGCCCGCATTTACAGCCGCATTCTCGAGCGTTGTACTCCGGTCAAAATCAATGGACCGGATCTGCGGCAGCAGAATGCGGAGCGCCGGTTTCATGAGGTCAGCAAACTTCTTGGTGCTGAAAAACACAGAAGTCAGTACCACTGAGGAAGTGAATGGAATGAAAGTTGGTATCAATTGATGCGAGATCATCGTACAGACGCAGATTGCTGCAAAACCAGCACCACCGTTGATACCAACCCAGGGCCGGAACAGCACCGGTGAACAAATTGAATGAGTTTTGCGCAAAAAAGAGATTGAACAACATGATTGAAATATGCCGGACAGAACGCGAAAAAAGATGTCCGCATACTACGCTAAAATCGATGTCCACAGGGGTAGCGAGCATCGGGGATGTACTCCCATCCCCAGAGATCCCCAAAGATATTTGGGGACCTGCCGCCGCAGGCGGAAGTGTGCCGCAGCTGCCCCTGAGGGCCCGAAGAAAGGAGAAGAATATATGGCTGTTACAAGTTTATGGCATATCAAGGGAGATCTGAAGGATCTCGTGAATTACGTTGAGAATCCGGACAAGACGGTTCCGGAAACAGAAGAACTGCGGGGGCTGTATCAGCTTTTGGACTATGTGCAGAGGCCGGATGCCGTACCGGCAGGAGCCTTCGTGACAGCGATCAACTGCAATGCAGACCATGCGGTGGATGAGATGATCACAACAAAGCTGCGGTTTGGCAAGACGGATGGCTATATCGCCTGGCATGGCTATCAAAGCTTCAAGCCGGGAGAGATTTCAGCGGAGGAATGTCATGCACTGGGCGTTGCCTTTGCGAAGGAGATGTGGGGTGACCGGTTCCAGATCATCGTGACGACCCATCTGGATCGCGACCACCTTCATAATCATTTTTGCTTCAATTCTGTCAGCTTCAAGGATGGGAAGAAATATGACTACCGCAAAAGCGAGAGAGTCCGGATGATGGCAATCTCCGACCGTCTCTGCAAGGAACGCGGGCTCTCCGTTATAGAGAATCCCGGCAAGGCGCCGCCGCGGGCCATCTGGGAGCGAAAAAAGAAGGGCGAGAAAACCCGATACGATTACTACAGGGAAGATATCATCCAGGCTGTAGAGATGAGCCGGACTGTGGATGCCTTCGAGCGATATCTCACCCGCAAAGGTTACGAAGTGGATCTAACCGGAGAGCACTGGACGATCAAAAGTCCACAGGCTGAACATCCAACCTATATGGATAATGTCTACGAACATTTCACGCCGGAGAATCTGCAGCTGGCGCTGCAGCGCTCCCGGGGCTTCTACGGCCGGAGTGCGCCGCCGGTCCTCACCTTCTCCCCGCACCTGCCGCCTCAGCAGCGGACGAAAGGATTTCTGGAGCGACTGCTGGAGGGAACGAATATATATAAACTGTACCTCTACCACTGCTACCAGCTTGGGATCCTGCCAAAGCATTCCGAATACACGCCGACCAGTACATATCTGAAGGAAGCCCTGCAGTGGTGCGATCAGGTTTCAAAACAGGTCCGGTATATGGCCGACCATGGCATCGAGACCATGGAGAATCTCATGGCCGCGAGGAATACCGCGCAGTCGGAATTCGACCAGCTGGTCGCCGATCGCGATAAACTCCGCAACAAGATCCGCCGGGCTTCGCTGGAAGACAAAGTCATCCTCCGGGGCCAGAAAGCGATCCTCACCGCCAAGATTACAGATCTGCGGGAACAGCTTAAACTGAATCACGGAATCGAAGCCAGGTCGGTCGAGATCAAAGATACCTGGGATAAATTTATTGCGAACGAAGAACGCGGCATCGCGCAGGAACAGCAGGCAAAACTGGAGCGAAAGCAGAAGAAGCAGGAAAAAGCTCGGTAAGTATTCATATAGATATCTGATTTACAACTCTCTGGAGAGTGGTGAACAACCTCTCACTACTCTCCAGTAAATTATCTTTGACAAGGCATTTGTATAGTATTACCCTATGCTTGATGAAGGGAGACGGATCCTCATGCTCACAGTACTTTTAGCGTTAATCGATACTCCCGAGGAGAAAAAGCGTTTTGAGGAGCTTTATTATCAATACGAACGACTCCTCTATTTTATTGCGAAGCAACGTCTTGGAGATGTTCATCTGGCTGAAGATGCTGTGAATGAAACGTTTATCCGTGTCATCAGACATTTTGATGGAATTGATGAAATTGATAGTCCCCGAACAAAACGTTATCTGGTAGTTATTCTTAAAAATGTTTGCTCTGATATCTACACCAAGCAGAAGCACCAGATAGACCATCCGGCAGGCGATAATCTGGAGTTCATCGCAGATTCGAGGGCACTTGACTCTCCCAGCTCTCAAGATTTGTTTTTTCAAAGATTTGACCTAGAAATGATTCAGACGGCGCTAAAATCATTGCCGGATGAACAGCAAACAGTATTATATTTGTCAGTGGTCGCATGCAAAAGCAGGGAAGACATTGCAGAGCTAACGGGTACAACCATAGAGACAGTCAAGAAACGATTATACAGAGCAAGAAAAAAACTGAGAGAGGCCTTGGAGGCACAGAATGGATAACAGCAAATTAGAGCAGGCCCTGATCTTGAATTTAGATCAGGAAATAGCAGAGTATGAAAAAAAGCTCTCGGTAGAGCCACTCCAATTATTTTCGTCTCATTATCAAAAGAAAAAGAAACACATTCTCCAATGGGCGGAAAAAACGGTTGATGGCAACACCCGATTCCCGGAATATCATCGATTCCGGTTACGCAGAACCATGTTGCTTGTTGCCGCCATTGTTGTTGTGTTAGCTGCGGCGACTACAGTTACCGCTATCGTCAAGCCCGAAATCATCTATATCATCAAAGAGAAGATTACAAACTGGACAATTACGTTTGATCATGGCAGCACAGAGGAATCGTCCTTTGTATATATCAAACCGCCTGTGCCAGAAGATTTCCGATTAGTTGACGAGACGAAGGGCATTGATTATTACTATCTTACATTCCAGAATGAGTCAGGAAAGGAAATCAGTTACGACCAGAATAATGCAGACAGCACATCAATTTCTATTGATTCAGAGCAGACCATTCCTGAAAAGAAATATATCAAAGGGGTAGAGGTTATTATCTCAGAACACGATGGAATTGTTCAGATTATGTACACTGATAATCGATATGTCTATGTTATCGACGGCAATTGTGGAAAGGAGATGCTCTTTAATATCGTCAAAGAGATGATTGAATAAGGATATATAACCTTCTCTAATCTATATCGGTGCATTATAGGGACAGCGAAACAGAAGCTGTTCCTTTTTTGTAAATAGAAAACTCTGCATGTTACGCTGGGATGGTTTGTGCTATAAAAAAATGATAATTATGTGTCCCCTTCGCATAGACTTTTCAGTATTAGTATATGAAAAGATTTATTAAGCCAATTATGTGAGGGAGGGAATTGATATGTGTAAGAATAAAATAGTAATTGTAGTGACAGCAGTATTTCTGTTGTTGTTCGTTCAGGGGAGTGCTTTTGCTCTATCTGAGGAGGCACCAGTCGATTCTTCGGATTTGCTTAATTATCAATATGTTGATCGTGTGACTTCTTCGCTTTCAATTACAAAAGGGACTGCATCTGTAAGCGTAAAAGTGCGAGATGCTGACGGAGATACTTCAAAAATAGCATGCACATTATATTTGCAAAAATACTCTGGAGGAAGTTGGAGCAATATAAAAAACTGGTCCAAAAATACAGATGCCAATCAGTTGACCATGTCTCATACAAAGGCAGTCAACAAAGGCAAGTATCGTACAAAGGCCATTGTAAAGGCTTATAAGGGGAACAGTTATGAAACAATAACAAAATATAGTAAAACCTGCTCATACTAAGAGAAAAATAGGATTGTTTTTATAGCAGTTTGCTCCACTGGGTAAAAGTGGTGAAAGGGAGTTCAAAATAAATACGTACAAAGCTATTATTACAACTGCGATTATAGCTCTATTTACAATCGGTTTGTTCCTATCCTGCACATTTGCAACGGATTCAGAAGAACCGCTAGATGTAAATGAGAAGGCAGAGGTGAATGAAATCATTGATAGTGAAGAGAGTGTTGAAACCGAGAACGTGGAACTTGAAGATGCGATAGAAATGGCTGACAATGAAGGCACTGCTCCAAATGCTGTAAAGCCTCACAGAGTTTGGTCTGTATAATCCTCATCCTATCAAGGGATAACAGCAAATGGTCAGAGCTGGCATCAATTTGACAAGCAGCCGATGAAGAAGGGCGCATATTACACGCTCAAGTATAGTAGTAGTTATAAAGGAACAATAAGTGGAGAACTTAAAGTTACGAAAGCACAAATAGAAGCGAAGCTAGGATTTGATTATGCTTCGTAGAATTCCATCAGTGTTATTAATGAGTACTATAACTGTTATATGAAGGAGGCGTGAAAAATTGAAAAAAATATTGACAAAGAAGTTATTGACAGTAGTAACTGCAACTATAATTGCAGTTACATTTATTCCAACGTTTGCATATGCAACAGAAGACACTGTCTTGGATGAAACTTCTAATAGCGATATGGAAAGAGAAGTTAATCTTGTTTCGAATGATGCAACTGAAATAATGGAAAGTCGCATTGATAAAAACGAAATTAATGGCAAAATTAAGAAAATGAAAAGTGGAGAATATTATGTTGATGGAAAGGATATGGATGTCTTACTACCAGCAAGAAGTGATGACGGCATTTCCATTGAAACAGAAGCAGGCGTGATTGTAATGGAACTTCCAAATAAAACAAATTATGCGAACGGTGTTCTTTCGGATAACGGTACCGTAATTTACGATCCAAATAATGGAGATGTTGCCTTTGGCGTACAGGCATTAGCAGAAGAAAAAGACAATGAACACTGGGAAGCACTCCGAGTTCTTGTTGAGATTGCTACCGCTGATGCTGGAAAGGAATTTGTATACAAGTATACTCTTCCAGAAGGCTGCAAATTGATAAAAGCTGAAGCTTGGTACAAATCGTTCATATTGCCAAATCTGGGAAAAGATGCAAACAGGGATGATTATTACACACCAGGCGAAATCTATATCATTGACAGCAAAGGTAATGTCATGGAAACTATTGATCCTGCCTGGGCATATGATGCATGCGGTACCAGCATCCCAACTTATTATAAAATAAGAGGAACCGAACTCGTCCAGATCGTAGATTTTAATAAAAAAACTGTTTTCCCGATTGTGGCAGATCCGACTAATCATCCTGTTAAGTATACGACAGTAACACTAAATGAGAGTGCCGTTAAAAAATTGCGAGACAAAGCAAAAAGCACGAACGCTTTAGTCTCAATGATAAAGACTACCGCCGGCGGGGCTGTAAGTATTACGGGATATCTTGCCGCATCATTTGCAGAAAGGGCTGCTGCTCTTTTGGGAGGAGCAGGAACAGCTTGGGCAATGATAGATATTAGCAATGCTGTTTATGAATATGTTCAGTACAGCACATGGAATAAAGTGTACAATAAACTTCACAATAATGCGAACTACAATTATGTTAAAATAAAATATAGGTGGAAATGGCATGGCGGTCACAAGTCTTATTATCCTGCAGGCAAGGAAACGTTAGGTTATTACAAGAATAAGTAAGAAATGGGGTAACACTATGGGTGTAATTAATAAGAATTGGTTATTATTGCTTGGTTATATCATAATTGGTGCAAACGGAACGATGTCAGCTCTACAAAAAGGTATTAGCATATATCCGATTATAGGAGCAGGAGTTTGCGGTATTGTGATGACCGCAGTAGTATTAACAGTTAATTTGAAAAAGGGTCGTTCAAAAAGTAGTACGCTCATTTCTATGGCTACTGCAATATTGTTGCTATTGATGTATATGGTGTATATCATAACACAATATATTCTATAGCCATCAGAAGTTGTAGGTAAGCGTATTATTTCAAGGAATACGTGGGGAAAACATGTAGCCGGTGATAAATAGAAAAGTAAGGGAACTGGTGATATGATGCGGGTTATAAAAAAGTGTGAGAGAGCATCGTTGCAATGGCAAATTAGATTCTACACTCGAATCCACTATGGAGACAAGGTTGAAATGAACAGGCATACCTCCCGACGTTGAAAACTGGATTCGATGTAACTTGTGAAGAAGCAATTGGACAAAATAGAGGGGCGAGTCCCTGTACTAGCACATAGTGATTTCTGCACACACCATAAGCGATAACTAAGGGAGAATTCGAAAAATGAAAATCAATCATTGCATAGTTGTTATTCTTCTACTACTAAGTCTCTTAATGTGGTCCGGATGTAAAGACAATAATAATATTGAGGACATTGATTTTTCTTGTAGTATAATTACGAATGACTGCGATAATTTTAATGCAAATATCTATCTACGTGATTTGTCGTGGGAAAACCTAAATGAATCCGATATCAAATTTATTGTTGAAAGTTGTGCTGAAGATGTTGAAGGGTTAATTGTGTCGGAAACTAATAAAAAAGACAGCGACGAAGCACTCTATGTTATTAACGGAATTGACGCTCAAACGAATGAGGTAGTATTCAGCTATGATAAACAGAAGTCAGTAATAGTGTTTGGAGAAAGGACGATAGCGTATAAAAGATGAATTGAGGAATGCCTCCTCTTCGCTTTTCTTGTGTGTCGGGCAAAGAACACTCCTAATGGTTAAAAGTCCCACCACGAGTATTTACTGCCAAGTTGCTGCTATTTGTAGTCTTGATTTGCAGACAGAATAGCTTTAAGACAGATCCCTCGGAGATAATAATCCGGGGGATCGATTTATTATGTCTTGATTTTTGAGAATGTGTTTTTCATAATATAGTTGAATGGATTCTGACATGAGGAGGCGCTCCGTCCATGAATATTGACGAGGTTTTAGCAAAAGAAGAAAAGCAGATTTTTGATCGGAAGAGCATTGGCATTGCACCGAAAGCCCTTGCGGTCACTTTGTGTGCTTTCGCCAATGCTGACGGAGGAACGGTAGCTGTCGGAATCACTGATAAAACACGGACTGTTCAGGGCGTGGATTATGAAACGAAACGATTGAACGATATCTTGTGTGCTCCTGTGGATTTCTGTGATCCAACGATTCCTGTAACACCCGAGTATGTTCCGTGCATTGACGAAAAGGGACGCGAGAACCATGTCCTGCTCATGCATGTTGAGGCCAGCCCCAAGATGCATGCAAATCAGGCAGACGAAGTCTACGTGCGCGTCGGCGATAAGAATAAGAAACTCAATTTCCAGGATCGTCTGAACCTGATGTACAGCAAAGGCCTGCGGTACTTTGAGGATGAGCCTGCAACGGATGCTGATCTAACCGACATTGATCTTCGGTTCGTGGAGGAATATCTTCAGCATATCCATTACGGCAAGGGAGCAGAGGAATACCTGCGGCAGAACAAGAGCTTTATTACAGAGAAGAACGGTGTCGCTTATATCAGCAACGCTGCAATCCTTCTTTTTGGCAAGGATCCGCAGAAGTTCTTCCCACGGGCGACGATTCGGTTTATCAAATACGATGGTATCGAGGCGAAGGTTGGCCGGGAGATGAATGTTGTGAAGGATGTGACTTTCACCGG
Organism: Bacillota bacterium; assembly: GCA_030530285.1. Taxonomy (GTDB): domain Bacteria; phylum Bacillota; class Clostridia; order Peptostreptococcales; family Anaerovoracaceae; genus Lentihominibacter. The sequence continues at coordinate 43,216 of JAUMVD010000010.1, forward strand.
ACGCATTCTGGATCAGGTACGTAAGGCCATCGACTACATTCAGATTCAGATGAAGGAAAAGACCTATCTCGGCAGTAACGGAGTGTTTGTCGAGGAACCGGAATACAGTGAATTTGTCCGCACTGAGATTGTTGTGAATGCTGCATGCCATCGCGACTATTCGATTCGCGGCACCGATATCCAGATCAAGATGTTCGATGACCGGCTGGAAGTCGACAGCCCCGGCGCTTTTGCCGGACTGGTTACAAAGGAAAACATCCGCTATACCCACTTCTCCCGTAATCCGAAGATCGCAGCCTTTCTGAAAGACTATGACTACGTCAAAGAGTTCGGTGAGGGCGTGGACAGAAT
>JAUMVD010000011.1 GCA_030530285.1 Bacillota bacterium
TTTTGAACATGAAAAAAGGTCCCTCAGTTTGGGGACCTTTGTCTACAGTCTGAAAAGGCAGTTGTCAAACTGCCTTTTTTCATTATTTCAGCCCATTGTAGTCCTCATCGGATACGGCTTCGAGCCATTCATTGCTCGTGTCTTCCCCTAACACTTCGATGGCGAGATGTGAGAACCAGGAATCCGGGGCTGCTCCATGCCAATGCTTTACTTCCGGAGGAATATTGATCACTGAGCCCGGTGTCATTTCAATGGCTTCCTTGCCCCATTCCTGATAATATCCTCTGCCTCCGATGCAGATCAGCATCTGCCCGCCGCCGCTCCTGGCATGATGGATGTGCCAGTTATTGCGGCATCCGGGTTCAAACGTGACGTTATAAACAGGAACCTGCTCCGTGGAAACCGGCGCCAGATAGCTCTGCCCTACAAAGAATTCCCCATACGGATTCGCTTCTCCGATCGGGAAGCAGATGCTGTTTTGATAACGGTCCTTCTCCGTAACTTCGTCGATGTCTTCAGCCCAGACTTCCTTGGCGAGGCGGAAGACCGCCCAGCCTTTCGGCCAGCCGACATACATCGTCGCGTGTGTGATGATCGCAACAATTTCTTCCTTGGAAACGCCGTGAGCTTTGGCATTCTGCAGATGATAAGTCAGGGAAGAATCGGTAATGTCTGATGCCATCAGCGAAACCACTGTGATGATGCACTTTGTTTTCACATCGATCGCTTCCTCATTCCAGACTTCGCCAAAAAGCACATCGTCGTTGAGATGCGCAAACCTCGGCGCGAATTCTCCAAGCTGTTCTCTACCCGCTGTCTGTACGATTTTTTTATCCATTTCATCCTCCTTTATTTGCCGATCTTCTGGTCCCCGGTTGTCCAGACATGTTTTTCCTTAGCCGCCGCAGGCTTGTTCTGCGCCATGACTCCGGCAAGCGGATGCGGCACATATGGTTCTTCCAGATACGCGATCTCCTCGCCGGATAATTCCAGATCCACTGCCCTGGCCGCGCCTTCGATGTGGTGGAATTTCGTAGCCCCAACCACCGGTGAAGTCACCTTAGTGAGCAGCCACGCGAGAGAGACTTCCGTCATGCTGACGCCGTGCTGATCCGCCAGCTCCGCCACACGGCCTATGATCACATTGTCCTGATCGGCTGTAGTATCGTATTTGAACTTCGCATACGCGTCTTCTTCGGCGCGTTTCGTTCCGCCCTCTCCGGGACGTCTGGAGAGCCTGCCGCTGGCCAGCGCGCTGTAAGGTGTCAGCGCTATGTTTTCCTCTTCGCAGTACGGCACCATCTCCCGTTCTTCCTCCCGGAAGATCAGGTTGTAGTGTCCCTGGATCGATACGAATTTCGCAAAACCTTCTCGCTCTGCCAGCGCGTTTGCCTTGGCCAGCTGCCAGGCAAAACAGTTGGAAATGCCGATGTACCTCGCCTTGCCGGCCTTCACGATGCGATTCAGACCATCCATGATGTCATCAATCGGCGTCTGCCAGTCCCACATGTGATAGATATACAGATCCACATAGTCCATTCCCAGATTCCGAAGGCTTGTATCGATCATTGTCTCTATATGCTGCTGACCGCTGATGCCCTGCTCGATCTCCTCCTGCGTTCTCGGGAGAAACTTGGTGGCAACGACGACATCATCACGCTTCGCGAAATCCCGCAGCGCTCTGCCGACATACTGCTCACTGGTACCGCTCTGGTAACCGATCGCCGTGTCGTAGAAGTTGACGCCGAGCTCCAGCCCGCGCTTGATGATCTCTCTGGAATGTTCCTCATCAATGGTCCAGCTGTGCTGCCCTCGCCTGGGGTCTCCGAACCCCATACATCCCATGCAGATTCTGGATACGTTGAGTTCTGAATTGCCAAGTTTCGTATATTTCACAGCTTACTTCATCTCCTTTTCCCAGAAACGGATCGCATTGATCTCAAGGCTGTCCGCAACCTTCTCGGATGTTCCCATGCCATACGCGTACGCTGTATCCCAGAGATTGAGCCCGTTGTCCATAGCGGTATCAAAGATAGGCTTCAGATTCTCTGCGGTGAAATTGTTTCCGAATGTGCCGTCGTTTCCCCACGCCCATGCTCCAAGCGCGATTTTTGGTAGGTTTGTCATTTCTTAAAGTCCTCCTGTCTTAATGATGCAATAGCCTTATCAGGCAGTTGTAAGTAATCTCGTACGTTAATGATAGCCAGCGTGCAGATGAATACGCCGTACATCGCCAGAGAACCGATGATGCCCTGACAAACAACGAAAACCGCAACCGATGAGGTCAGTCCGCTGAGCAGAATCGCAAGTCCGTACAGCGTACCGCTGACGACCAGAATCTTACGCATGCCGAAGCGGTTCATCAGCCATCCACCGGCAAGGAACGCCGGAAATTCGCAGAACATCGCTGCAGAGTACGCCATGACGATGGAATTCATCGACCAGCCGTGTGCCTCATGCAGAGGTCCGACATAAACGGCAAGAACATAAATGTAGTTACTGATGACTCCGATGATCAGAATCATGATCAGACTCAAAAGCTTCATGCTTTTTGAGATTTCAGGCTTTGCTTGAATCGTATCTGGCATTTTGTTTTCCTCCTTTAATCAAGCGGTTTTATATTTGTGATCAGTTCTGCGTAGGCCATGCCGATTGGCCGCAGTCCCGGCACATAGACTTTATCTAACGTGTCCGTATTGTGGAACAGGTACATCGGTGCCGCCAGTATGCTTACGACCGGGATTCCCTCTGCGTCAAAGACGTAAGCGTCTGAGCAGACATCTTCGTGGGTGTATGCGCCTGCGCTCTGCCCGTGGACCGGGAAGATGAAGGTCTTATCCAGACCGTACTTCTGCAAAAGCTCTCGCGTCTGTGGAATCAATCCACCTCTGTCGCTCACGTAAATCATCCGCGTCTCCGGCTCGTCCCGCATCACGATGTTGTAGTCCTCATCTAAATCCATCTCTCTGGCAACGTGCTCGATGCAGCAATCCAGAATGATGTGGTCGCCCTGCCGCTTTCGTTCCTCCACAAAGGCGACATGCCCTTCGTAATCGGTATAGTGGCTGTCTGTAGCTGCAAACATCATGGTGTATTCGCGCGCCGGTTTCGGCAATCCCGCAAAGTACCGCGCCAGTGCGAAGACTTCTGACATCCCGCTGGCATCCTGCACAGCGCCTTCACACACAGCATCATGGTGGGAGTGGACCAGGATGATATCGTCACGCATGCCGGGCAGTTTCCCGGAAACGTTCAGCGCCTTCCGCTCTTCATAAACCACATCCGTGCAAAAGCAGCAGCTGACGCTCTGTCCCTTATGCAGGTGTTCCAAAATATGTTTGCCGTCTTCACGGGAAATCCAAAGCGCCGGCATGGACATGTACGCATTGCCGAACATCTCGGTGATTTCCGTGTAATCCTCGTGGTAGTAATTCTGATCCATAAAGTTATGAAGGATTCCGACGAACCCTGCTGCCCCGCCGTTCAGAGCGCGGTAATAGTTGTATGGCCAGTTGTTCGGTGTATAGATATCGTATTTATTCAGCGGCCTGTCGATCTTTCCATCCGGATCGATGACCTCCGCATCTTCATTCCAACTCCACAGATCTGTCGGATGAGACGTCAAAAACCAGATATCGCAAAGCACGATCTTGCCTTTCACATCCGCGCCGTCAAAGTCTCCCTGTTCACCATCGCCCAGATAGATCATCTCCTGCGGCAGGTTGTCGTCACCCACCGTGAATTTGCCGGTCCTGCCGCCCCGTCCGGTTCCGTTGGCGAAGAACGCATCGATCGGCTCTCCGTTGACCGTAAGGCTGCTCTTTCTGACATCCATGCAGACAGATCCGGCCGTCTCGATTCTCACATCCTCCATTCCCATTGACCGGAAGGTATCGCGTACATATTCTGCGGAGCGCCTTCCCTCCGGGGTACCCGTCTTTCTGTGGGGCAGTTTGGTGAAGCCTTTGATCCACTCCAGATACTGGGTTTCATCCGCAAACGTGATCATGCCCATTTCCTGCACGGCTTTCAGGAGCATGTCCGTTTCTTCCTGCAGTATGGTTTGGAGAAGCTGTTTTTCTTTTGCTATTGTCTGTGCTAGCTGTTCCGGCGCCACATCCTCCGCCGTCAGGACGCTGCGGATCTTGCCTTCCGACCAGGTCTGCGGATACTCTGTCAGGATCTCATGAACGGTATCGCATACCGCTTCACCGAAGTTGGCAGATACCGCTGCGATATCGACCTGTGACGGATCTTCCTCCAGCGCCTGCACCTTGCGGATATAGATTTTATGTCCCACATCGAACATGCCGATCAGGTCCGTCGTCAGAAGGTCACTTGCCTTGCTGACTTGCTGATTGAGTTTGCGCAGACGCCTTCCGATTTCCAGAGAACGCTCCGCGGATATCGGATCGGCGTTATATGCCGAGAGCCATTCGTTCATGCTCTCTGCTGCCTTTGCAAAGGCAGTAAGCGCGGTTTCGTACTTGCTATAGCTGATTTCCCACCGGTCAAGCGCTGCCCTCTCTTCCTCACACAGTTCCATAGCTCTGGCGCGGGCTGTAAAGTCCAGTGGACAGACCGGCAGCTGATCCAGATAGCGACCCAATGCGCCGAACCACTCGTTGTTCGTTTGGAGAGCTTCGTAAGAGAAAATGCTCCCGTCATCATGGTTGGAGTGATCTCTGCCGCAGTATGGTGAAGTACCGTCGTAAATCTGCTCGCTGACAGAGTCGTTCATGAAGATCGGAATGCCATCGGACAGGAATGCCGCCGTATCGGTCCAGGTGAAGAGATAGTAGTCTTCGCGGTGCACCTCACGGTCGACACCTTTGAATCCCGGGGCATTGTCCGGCATGGTTTTCATGAAATTCTCCAGAATGTCGGCCGTTTCATAAGATGCCATGCCGCGGAATTTCTCCAGTGCCAGCGCCGTATATTCGAAATTGATGTCCGCAATGATCTGATCCCGCCACTCCGGTTTCAGCGTGTGCAGGATCGACCATGCGCCGAACAAATCAGAAGGTGTTTTGGTCATGTCGCCGATTTCGTGACTGCCATTGAAGACGAAATCGATCGTTCTGCGCGGCTTATAGCCGCTTTCTTTCATGTCTTTCGCGATGGCAAGGAGACTGGCAACGGATGAGATGTTGTCCTGCATGCACCTGAAAAAGTGATCCAGATGACCTGTGTAGAGAATCCGTTCCTCTGTCTCGCCTTTGATTTCGCCGATAACTTCGTAGGTCATTCCGCCTGTACGGTCATAGTCTACATCGACCGTCAGATGCGCGCTGAGCACCTTGCCGCTTCCTGCGCGTTCCCGAAGCGCGGCCTTGATGACCTGCGCATCTCTGGTATTGATCGCAACCACCGGGATGTGCAATTCTCCCGCGCTGACGGAAGCGATGACCGTTTCTTCATTCAGTGCGCTGCTGCAGTCATACAGAATCACGCCAGCCGCACCTCTCGACTGCGCTTCCAGCATCTGATATGCCGGCAGGAGGTATCCTCCTTCGAACTCTTCCCGCTTCTCTATGAGGACGAGACTTCCCTCGACAACGGCCTCATCGAGAGTTTCGTAATCCTGTCTTGTTCCCAGACCCGCATCGATGATCTTCGCGGTGATGCCGCCGGCTTCCGTTCCCGGAGATGGGCAGCCGTACGGGTAGATGACCTGTCCGGTTTCTCCTGTATGTTCATCCAGCAGTTTGAGCTCCGCATCGTTGAATTGATATCTGCTGGTTTCAATGGGAAGAATCTCCACACTGTCCAGCCCTATGGCGCGAAGCTCTTTCGCGATGTATTCGGAGCCCTGACGCTCTGCGTCGCTGCCGCAGTGTTTCCCACCGTAACGACGGCTGTCACCGAGGCTCGCGTATTCTGTTACGATTCGTTTTAAATAGTCCTGTTTGCTCATAAATCGTCTCCTTGAGTCCAGTATAGTATCCTATTTTGCTCAGGTATATTGCTGTTTTCTCTAATATTTCAAGTGATTTCTATAAGAAATGACAAAAAACTATTGTTTTTACTGATTTTGCGGTATATATTTGCGGTATGAAGACTTTAGCAATCAAAGAACCGATTCAATTTATACCGGGGGTCCCGGTCCATGTGGAGTTTTTTCACGCAGGTCATTATCCCGCGCATTTTCATCCGTCCACACCGGAGCTTTTGCTCTGTCTGGAGGGGTCGGCCACCATACGCGCCTGCAACGCCCAAAAAGATCTGCATCCGGGCAGTACTTTCTCCATGGACGCCTCTGACATCCACTGCATCTATTCCGACGACGAGAATCTGCTCATGTCCCTGCACATTGATCCTTCCCAGCTGGAACTTCCTCCGGATGCGATGACAAATTGCTTCCTGGAACTGGATGACGCCACCCTCTCGCCACTGCAGATCGAACCCATGTATCAGGTGCTCGACCGCATGATCAGTCTCGCCTACCGGCTGATTGCCAAAGATACGGAACCCTGCGATGTAGATACCATGCGCAAACAGTCCAACCAGCTCGTGGATCTGCTTCTGCGAAACTTTGACTGGCTTTCCTTCATCCCCGACCCCTACTACACGAATCGCCAGTTCCATGAACGCTGCAAACGCATCATGGCGTATTGCCTGGAGAATTACACACAAAAAATCTCCATCTCCCAGGTTGCGGAGATGGAGCATATCAACGAAAATTATCTTTCTGCTTTCATGAAACGAACCAGCCTGGGCGGATTCAAGAACAGCGTCAACTTCATCCGCTGTTATTACGCGGAACAACTGCTGCTGCATACCGATGACGATGTGATCGATATCTCCAGCCGGTGCGGTTTCTCCGATCCGAAGTACTTCTATGCCGCTTTCAAATCCATGTGGGGCAATACGCCGGCCAAACACCGTAAATGGTACCGGGAGTATGCGTCCATAAGACCCGATATCCGGATTCTCGATCCTGTCGAAGCAAAAGCTGCTCTGGACGGATTCCTCCCCGGTTATCACCAGCGTAAGATGACCGCGCTGATGGACGTTTACCCTACGCGATAAACGCCTTCCAGTTTTTCACGCTGTACAGCGGGATAACCGGTATCATGATCGGCACGGTGCGGACGTAGTTCTGATAGGCTGCATCATCACCGTAGTTGCGGTCCTGACGCAGTTCCAGCCTGCGGGCGCCGCTAAACATAACATAAGTTATGCCAATCAAGCCTAAAATGGCGACGACCCACTGAAATGCCCCCTGCAGGTATGGAACGCCTGCGATAAATACGCCGGTCCAGAGCAAAAGCTCTCCCAGGTAGTTCGGACATCTGACGATTCTGTACAGTCCCGTATCCACAAAGCGGGATGGGTTCTTTTTTTCGCCACATTCTTTTGCATGTCGGCTGCAATTTCCAGCAGCACGCCTGCAATCATCAGTACCAGACCGATCCATGCGGCTGCTGTATCCGGCGCGATCATAGCTGCGCCCTCGCTGATCAGATTTGCTGTATTCTCCAGTCGGAACGTGAACGGACTCGTCTGCAGGAAATACAAAATCGCGCAGGAGACCCAGATGGCGATTTTCACGCCGGGGGCAATGCTTTTGCTCCTGTCGTTTTCGGGTTTTAAGATCTTGTTGTAGGCCGCGCTCTTCATCTCGCGGATCATCAGATACCCGCCGAGCCGCACGCCATAGACGATGAACAGAATGCAGGCGATCCACGTCACCGGCGTCATGACCGCGTGGAACAGAATCAGCAGCGTGATGCCGATTCCGGCAACTGCAAATCCGTAGCCTACCGAAAAGAAATAGACATATCTCCAGAAGCCGACCGCGCAAAGCAGCAGGCCTACCGCCAGTATAATCAAATACGTCACTTAGTGTCTCCTTCGCCAACTAACTTGCTGGCATATTCTTTAATCAAAGCAAAAAACTTCTCCGCGTCTTCTCCGCCTACGGTAATTCCGTTTAAGCCCAGACCTCTCTCATGAGAAAACCAAAGCTCATACTCGCCGTTTTCGGAGCACTTCTTCATATAGCAGAGCTGCTCAAGGTTGATTAAAATCTCTTCATCCGTTTCCAAATCTCTGATGGATATAAAGTTGATCGGTTCGGAACTCACAATGAGTCCCTTTTCCATCGTTTCACCACGTCACAGCGATGTCCAGCTGGCTCGGGTTGCGGGACGCGAATCCTCCGGTATCCACCACGATGGCAAGACCATTGCTGGATTCCACGATGCTTCCCTTCGGTCTGATACTCAGGCCCGCTGCGCACATGACGTAATATCCGTACATTTTGACGCCGTCAGATCTCACCCAGTACGGCTCGTTGAACCCACGGCTGTTCATGATGCTGATGCAGCCGGACATGTTCAGGTTATAGTAGGTCTCTTTGCCTGATGGGCCGCTGATCGTCCCCTTGGACCGGGTAAGAACGGATCCATTGTAATCAAAGGCTCCCTGAATGGCTTTGTACTCCTCCGAATTTTCGATATCATCTTCCACGGTGCAGTGCACAAACCGATAGGAACCATCCTCATTCAGGCCGTTGTCCAGCTTGGTGCCGACCCTGACGACTTTATCCTTATCTTTTTTGATGACCTTTTTCCCGACGACCTCCTTAGAAGTCACTTCGCCGTTTTTAATGACCACGTCCGAGGATATTCTGCGCTTGCCGTCTTCACCTTCCTGGAGGACTTCTGTTTCCCCTTTCAGGAGTTCATCCGTTTCTTTCTTTACGGTATCTTTTTTGATGACTTCCGTCTCTAGAACGGTACCGATAATATCGATCTCACAAGGCGGATCTTTCAAGACCTGCGCTGCGATATCCCGGCCGTCCTGAGTCTGCAGGTGTTTGCCGAATTTCAATTCTTCGTATTGGATATCAAGATTGGTTTTTCCTTCTGTCAGGACCATATCACCCACATATTCGTTGACGATATCCTTCACCGCTTCCTCGGCTTCCAGCTTGGTCGGCGTATAGCCCAGAAGATGGGATCCCGCTTTGACCGCAAAGGCCTGCTTGATGTGCTGTCCATCCGGCGCCAGGGCATACGTGTTCCCTACGACGATTCCCGCGATTCCAATCACGATAACGTTCAGCGCCAGCAGGTAGAGCAGTATATTCGTTAAATGCTTATTGTTCCATAGATCTTTCATTCGAACTGCGATCCTATTCTTTATAGTCTTTGACAAATCATGTGCTGAAATCTATTATATCACACTGCGTATCATGAAACCGACACTTTTCACCACGAAAGGGAAAACTGACTGTAAATACAAAAAGAGAACCGGATGCTGTACCGGTTCTCCTTTCCGCGTTATTTATTCGTCATACTTGTGGTGGAAGATCTCTTCCATTTCTTCCTTCAGCTGAGGTCTGAAATCAGGATGCGCGATGTCGATGAGCGCTCTGGCTCTGTCTGCATTGCTCTTTCCCCACAGATCTGCGATACCGTATTCAGTAACTACGAATTCCGTATCGTTTCTGGAGTCAGTGACTACCTGCTTGTCAGCTAAGTGAGCCGTGATCTTGGAGATCTTGGTTCCGTCCTTCTTCACTGCCATAGAAGGCATAGCGATGATGCCCTTGCCCAGTCCGTCTCTGGCCATGGCAGCGCCGCGGATGAAGTCGACCTGTCCGCCTACTCCTGAGAACTGAACGTCTCCGCCCAGTGTATCAGAAGCTACCTGTCCATAAAGGTCGCATCCCAGTGCTCCGTTGATGGCGATCATCTTAGAGCAGTTCATGATGATGGTAGGATCGTTTACATAGTCAACAGGCATGATCTTGACTGCGTGGTTGTGATCGCAGAACTCATACAGTTCCTTGGAACCCATGACGAAGTTGGCGACCATAACGTCCTTATCGAATGACTTCATCGTGTTGTCGATGATGCCTTCATAGTAAAGATTCATGGCTCCATCACCCAGCATCTCTGAGTGCAGACCCAGATGCTTCTTCGTCTTCAGCTGTGCGCATACCGCGTCAGGAATGGATCCGATACCCAGCTGCAGTGTCGCTCCGTCATCGATCAGGCTGGCGCAGAGCTTACCGATCTCTTCTTCAACAGGTCCGATCTTTGAAGGCGGGATCGTCGGCAGTTCTTCATCATATTCAACGATAGCATCGGCATACTCCATCAGCGGGAATACAACGTCGCCATAGCTGAATGGGACGCAGTCGTTGACCTGCGCGATGACTTTCTTCGCTGATCTTACTGCCTGTACCGTATAGTCTCCGGATACGCCCAGTGATACGTAACCCAGCTTATCAGGCTTGGAAACATTGATGAATAAGCAGTCTACCTGGACCCTGCCCTGTCTCATCAGTTCAGGCAGTTCATGGAAGAAGAATGAAGTGTAGTCACCCCAATAATTCGTCGCTTTTCTTGTCTGGCCGGAAACGAACCACATATTAGGATGGAAGTTTTCTTTATATTCTTCTTTGCAGTAATCTCCAGGGCCCAGTGAGAACATGTGTGAGATCTCAACGTTTTTGAAATGATCAGCATTTCTGACGAGAGCTCTTACCAGTTCTTCCGGTTCGCCAACGTCATGCTGGAAAACCACTTTGTCTCCTGACTGCACGAACCTAAGTATTGCCTCATCAGAAGTCATTTTTTTGGAATCATATAACTCTTTCCAGTTTTTCATTCATAGCCTCCTTACTTGTCTTCCTGTGTTTCTCGTCCATCATGATACATTTTTACCAGACGAATCAGTTCCCGTTTTTCTTCTTTTGACCAGATACTGAATCTGTCTGTATACATTTTTATATTTTCCGGGTTGACCTGCTCAATTAAGAGTCTTCCTTCATCCGTCAGCATGATGAGACTTCTCCGATGGTCCTCCGGGTCCTTGGATCGTTTGACCATGCCCTGCTTTTGCAGATTATTGATGATGACCGGAATCGTCCCGCTGCTGCTTAAAATAGTATCCTTAATCTCCCCAACCGTCATGCTTTCCTTGTGGAGCAGCGCTTCCAACACCATAAACTGTGGAAACGTCAACCCATAAAAAGCACTGATCCGAGTGGTTTCACGATCAAGATCCTTCACCATTTTATGAATCGTTATCAGAATGTCAGAATCTTCTTTCACAGTTCCACCTCCACGCAGGAAATTATATCTAATTAGATATAATTTGTCAAGACATTTCCTTAAAAAACCAGACGAGTCATACTTGCAAACGCAAAGGACAGCCTGGGAATACGGTGAAACGTATTCCCGGGCTGTCCCGGATTGAATACTTTTATCACGATGCAATCACAGCTGTATTGCCTTTGCTCGTCAGCAGCCGCCGTGAGCCGTACGTGCGATGATGGAATCCTGCACGTGCCTGTCGAGTTCCGTGAAGTAAGCCAGATAGCCGGCCACTCGCACGACGAGTCCTCTGTACTCTTCCGGATTATCCTGCGCGGCCCGCAGTGTAGCATCATCGACCACGTTGATCTGGATGTGCTGTCCGCCTTCCTTAAAGAAGGTCTTGACCACACCCTCGATGGTGTCGATGCCCTTCTCCCCTTCGACGCTCTTTGGATCAAATCGGAGATTGAACAGCGCGCCCGCATAGAAATTCTCCGGCTTCAGGGAAGCGACGGATTTCACGGTCGATGTCGGTCCATTGACATCCCGTCCCATCATCGGGGAGGAATTGTCGTTGAGCGCCTCTCCCGCGTGTCTGCCGTCCGGCGTAGCGCCGGTGTCTTCTCCGTGAGGCACGTTTTCTGACTGCGACATCAGCGTATAGTCATAGTGGCCGCCGCGGGCGTCCTTCCATTGCTGGACCGTCTGCGCCACGTAATTGCAGATATCGCTGTTGATGCTGTCCACGTATGGGTCGTCATTGCCGAATTTCGGCGGTATGTTGAGCAGATACTGACGGATTCTCTCATTGTCTTTGAAGTCATTGTCGAGGATGTCGATCAGTTCCTGCATGGTGACGACTTTATCTTTGAACACGGCATACTCGATGCCGACGATGGAGTCTGCCAGATTGGCTGTTCCCGTACTGAATATCCCGGCGCTGGAATGTTTCGCGCCGCCTTCCTGAACGGACAGGCCCTTTTCGATGCAGCCGCCTACGGTCATGGATGTATAGACTGCCGGCAGTCGTTTCGCCTGCTCCAGCTGCAAAATCCTCGAAGATTCCACCAGTCTCTCGTGAAGGTAGATGATCTGTTTCTTGCACGCCTCGATGAGATCCTCTTTACAGGTGAATGCGCACGGATCCCCGGTATCCAGTCCCAGCTTCATGCCTGTCCGCGGGTCTACTCCTCTATGCAGGACGAACTCCAGACACTTGGCGTAATTGACGTATCCAACGTCCGGGAAGCAGTCCGCGCCGCCGCCGCCAAACTGCGGCTGGGTGCATCCGACTACGTTCCAGCCCAGCACCTCTTCATCGGTGCCGCCCTTGGACCGTACGATCTTCATATTCACCTCATCGTTAAAGAGTCCCGGCTGGGCCATGCCCGCCTGGATCATCTCCGCCGCTTGATGGAACAGGTCGTCCGGCGTCTTGTCGCTGACACGCATTGCCAGAACAGGCTGCGCCGTTTTCACGTCAGCGCCGGCCGTCAGGCACATGTAACTCAGTTTATTGGTCGCGTCTTCTCCGTCCAGTCCGAGGCCGCCCACCATGACGATGGCCCACATCGGGAATCCCGCAAAGCCTTTGGAACAATATTCATCTCTTACCTCGATGACTTCTCCGCACTTCAGGAAGAAGCATTCCAGGATCTCCTGGGCTTTGTCTTCATCAAATACACCATTGTCCATATCCAGTTCCATATACGGATACAGCACCTGGTCGAATCGTCCGAAACTGCAGGCCGTGGCCGGTCCTTCGATGTGATAGACGAGATGCACGAACCAGACGAACTGCAGCGCCTCATAAAACCCTCTCGGCGGGTTCTCCGGCACGTTTCTGCAGTTGGATGCGATCTCCAGCAGCTCGGCTTTGCGCACGGCGTCCGTTTCCAGCGCCGCAAGCTCCAGTGCCTTATCCGCATAGCGGCCCGCAAACCGGATCACCGCCTCCATGACGATGATGCCTGCTCTCCAGAAGTCCAGTTTCTCCCGTTCTTCGGCGGTGTCGCCCTTTGTTTCCGCAATTTTCTGCTTGCAGCGTTCGATGTAGCCTTTGAACCCATTTGCCATCAGATCCTTGTAATCCGGCACCACCTCTCCGGAGATGGTGTTGGTCTGTCCCATGTCGATGATGGAGTTATCGTACATGGCCATGGTGTCCTCCGGCAGGATATCATAGAGCAGATCCTCAATGGCACGCCCCTGCCAGAAGTCTTCCAGGCAGTCCATGATGATCTTTTTGTCCTCTTCCGTCACATCGATCTGATCCATCTCCCTGGTCGGGAAGTTCGGAATCTCTTCCAAAAGCCACTCCGTCGACGCGTACTCCGGGAAAAGCAGCGCGCCGCGCAGTGTGTAGGTCGGTACGCCGACGATCAACTCTTCGTCATGGATGGTGATGCTCAGATGATCCAGCACATACGCCAGGGTTTTGCCCCTGAACAGATACCGCGGTTCACCGGCATATTTTTTATATGCTTCCGTAATGAGGAGCAAACGCTCCGGTGTGAGGTTCGGTCTGACGGACAGGAATCTGTCCTTTAATCTCTGTACTCTTGGTGTAATCATATTCGTCTCCGTATTTTATATTTCTCTAGAATGCTTCTCCGGCGCTGCCGCTCATCGCTTCCAGTCTGTCTTCCTCACTGAGAATGACCGGCTGTGAGATAAATTTATCGACCTTCTTGCCAACGATAAAGAGAATTATGCCGATGATGGCCAGCACGATTCCCATGATAAGCAGGAGGTTCAACATTCCGTAGAAGTCGCTCAGAAGTCCGCTGCCGTACTCTTCCAGGTAGTATTCCGGACCCCAGCTTCCTTCGATCAGATTCAGGAAGAATCTTCCCGTTATGCAAACCGCAGCCATGATCTCAATCAGAATGCCGATCCTGAACAGATCACCATAAGCCAGTTTCGTCTTAGGGTTGCGCGGCCACTTCTCCGGATTCTTAACGGAACATCCGCCAAACAGCAGTTTGCAGATCACGTACAGAACGATTCCTCCGAGAATCAGGAATACTCCGTAGAGGAAGTAGTCTGTTCCATTCAGATAGAACGCAGCTACCGCTACGACGGAAATCGTAATCGTGCAGAGGTATGTTCCGAATTTGCCTCCAGGGATCTTATATGCCTCCGGTTTTCTTATATTCTCAGGATAGAGCTTACGGTCTTTGAAGACCATAAATGCCAGCAGGACAACCGTCGCGAAACAAGGAATGACCTGCACGAGGATCAGTGTGGTAAATTCCATCTGCATGAGCAGGACGGTTACCAGTGAAAGCGAAAGGATTCCTACGGAAGGAACGCCGCTCTTTTTGGTCAGCCATGTAAAGCACGGCGGAGCCAGATGATCGTCCGCCAGAACGAACAGGCTTCTCGTACCGCACGCCATGTTCGTGTTAAAGATGGCCAGATTTCCGACAACGGCTGTAAGTACGACCAGGACGCCGCACCATCCGCCTACATTCTGTGTCAGGACGGTAAACTCAAACAGCGAAATGGCCCTTTCTTTCATTGCGACACTTGCACAGGAAGAAAGCCATACTAAAAGCGAGATCATGAACGCCTCCATTGAAATGAGATTCAAGCGAGGCGTTTTCCTTACCCCTGTCTTGCTTGGCTACGATCAGGACGATGACGGCAACCTCATTATCAATGAGGAAGAAGCAAAGACCGTCAGGCTCATCTTCTTCATGTACCTTTATGGATACACCTGCCAGCAGATTGCAAACACATTAACAAGTCTGGAGCGAAAAACCAAAATCGGCAATACAGAATGGTCTCCTGGCTCTGTTCTGGAGATCCTAAAGAATGAGCGTCACTGCGGCGATATCCTCGCCAGGAAAACATGGACGCCAAACTACCTGGATCATAAATCCAAGAAGAACAACCAAGATCGAAATCAGTACCGTCAGCGCGATCACCACGAAGCCATTGTTTCTAGAGATGATTTCATCGCTGTACAAAGGCTGATCCATAACGCCAGGTACAAAAGCCGGAGCATCCTACCGGAACTTCATGTTATAACAGCCGGAGCACTTACCGGGTACATCGCAGTAAACACCATCTGGGCCGGTTTTACAAGAGAATCGTACATGCATGCATATGAACAGATCGAGTTCCCCGCTGAAGAACCTGAACCAGATGTATTCGAAGTTCATAGCGGAGATTTCGATCTGCGAGGATACCAGATCGCCAAGGGGCAGTTCTTTACCGGTAGCGGATCAATCAATGTCACTTTTGGTGAGCGGTATATGAAATTCTCAACCGAAGCGGTGAGAAGATTTGATACGCCCTATGTCGAAATCCTTGTAGAACCAAGAAAAAAGCTGCTCGCAGTGCGCCCTTCCGATAAACATCGCAAGTATGCCCGTAAATGGTACGTTCCGACAGAGAAAGGTCCGTGCCCTAGATATATTAGCGGGACAGCATTTCTTCCTGCCCTTTATGAGATCTTTGGCTGGGACCGGCGATTCAAATACCGGATGCTAGGAACATTCCAGGAAAAAGAGTCCGAAAGAGTGCTTGTTTTTTCCCTGGCTGACAGTGAGGCCTTTAATGATTTCGTCTTTGTAAATGTCTACGGTCAGCCGATCCATCCGGATGCTGTATCAACCTGGTTAGTGAGATTGGAAAAGAAATATGATCTTCCGCATTTGAATACACATGCATTCAGACATTCCGTTGCATCCGCTCTAATCTATGCCGGTGTTGATCCGGTTTCTGTCAGCAGAAGGCTTGGCCATGCGCAGGTAAGTACGACCACGAATGTTTATGCCCATGTTTTCAAGAAGGCGGATGAAAGGAATGCTGAGATACTGGAAAGTTTATTCTAGGCGCAGATAGAAAGAGCCGGTGCTGGTATCACTGTTGTACCTCCCCGGCTCTTTGTCTTTGTAATAATCTCTTTTCCAGTCCTTCTTACGTGGTCTGTCTTTAGCGGTCATATGTCTGCCTGTCCTGAATCCCGGAACAGTATGCTCTTTCTTCAGATTCATAGCATTCATGTCAATGACCATCTTCTTCTCCTGCGTTGGTGGAACTACAGGAATGCTTCGTTTCTTCTTTTTGCTCATTTATCTATCTCCCCTTTCATACTATCTAATTCTTCCAATCTTGCAATCCATTTTTGGATCAGCCCTTTTTCGAGCAATTCCGCAAAATAGCCATTACACATATGATCTCCACGGTATGCGGCAACCAAAAGGGCCATTACTCCTCTTCCATCCATTTTTTCATAATTTGCACACTCAATAGATTTTGCGGACCACTCGAGACTATACTCATCCAACACACTACCATAATCACGCAGGTTCATATCTGGATTGGCGTCAATAAATCTGTTCAAATCTTCGAAGAACTGATCTTCTTCCACCCATCCCGCATTTCCCCAATTGTTATGTTTCGTGATAATCTCGTACATTTCTATATCTTCTATCTTCTTCAATAATCAAGTTTTGTCGTTATTCTTTCCTTCGGCCACGGGGTTCATCACAAACTTCGACTTCCGGGTTTTCACGACGACAAACCCGCGAGACGTTTCGGCATATTACGCTATTTCACATATATGATACGCTACGAAACACAAACCTTCAATCCTATGACTTCCGAGTTCTGTGCTTTTGGAATTTCCAATTTTCTTGAAACCCTTGGCACTACTGTCTTCCATTCATTCTCCCAAAACCCGCAGCCCGTAGGAAAAAGAGGTGGATGCGTAAAAAAAGCGTAAACAGTTGATATTTTGTTGATATTTGTCAGTTTTATCTGTCAAAATATGGTATTTTTCACCATCCCACCGAAACGCTAAAATCGCTGAAACCCTTGGTACTACTGGGCTCCAGCGATTGTGTTCTTGGTTGCGGGGGAAGGACTTGAACCTTCGGCCTCCGGGTTATGAGCCCGACGAGCTACCAACTGCTCCACCCCGCGACGATATGTATTTGTTCGGTTGGTACCGGCGACCGGGGTCGAACCGGTACGGGTATTACTACCCACGGGATTTTAAGTCCCGGGCGTCTGCCTATTCCGCCACGCCGGCACGTTTTTATAAAATCTGAAGCCCTATCAGGACTTCAGATTCAGCAATGGCTCCGAGGGTGGGGCTCGAACCCACAACCTACCGGTTAACAGCCGGTTGCTCTGCCATTGAGCTACCTCGGAATATTAGGTTTTGTCCCGTGCGACAAGCAGTATTATACAGCATTATCGCACCTCGTGTCAACCCATTTTTATGCCAATTCTATATCTTTTGCGCGCCTACTTCGTTTTGTATGTTCGGACGCCGGAAAACTTGCCGTAATAAGTTACATCATGGCTGATTTTATAGGCTCTGACTTTGACGTAGTATTTTTTCTTCTTCGCCAGCTTTTTGATCGTCTTCACTTGTGACGGTGAATCGTAATATCGCCATTCCGCAGCGCCTTTCTTTTTTAGTGCGAACTGATAGCTGACGCCGCCTGCTAAAGCCTTTGCTTTAACGGTGAGTTTCTTTTTACCTCTGGTTACGGACTTGATGGCAGCTTTGCCGGGAACGATGCTGAAATGCTTTTCCACGGTTCCCGTAAAGTCTCCCTGTCCGGTGATGATGACGGTGCCCTCTCCGATCTCAATATTGTTCTCATAGGATACGGTATACGCGCCATCCGGAAGCTCCGTGATCACGGCAGGATTCTGCTCCCTGCCTGAATAAATGACGTCCGCCTCTGTGAGTGCAAAGTCTTCATCCAGAATCTGAATCGGTTCCGGATCCGGCTCGCTCTCCGCCGCCTTGCTGAGTACCGTAACATCGATATAAGCGCGCGCATACTCTTCTTCATCAGGACAGTAGTACGCCTGATAACTATAGTTTGTTCCTGCGGCTCCGACGATCTGGTCAGGGTTCACCCAGTAATACCCCTCCGGCAGTTCCACATCCGAGAGCTTTTGCCCTTCCACCGCCGGTACAGTCAGCTCCGTTTCGTACCCTTCCGGTGTCAGTTTGCTGAAGGAAGCCTTGAAATGGATGTCGTGGGTGATGCCTTTGACATTATCGCCGCCATAATAGTATTCGGCGCCTAAATTGTAGCCAGCCAGATCCGTATCTACGGACTTCCAGCTATAGAATGTCCTTCCCTCCGGTTTCAGGTCCGGAAGCAGGATATAGTCCTGGACCTCACAATACGGCAGCTTCTCCATCCACGATCCTTTGGAATCCAGCCATATCGTGTGATAGTCGTATTTCGGCGTCACGTAGACAGGGAAATAACAGGCATCGCCGGCCCAGCATTCGATGAATTCTGTCCGGTAGGTGCTGTCGTACATACTGTCATCCATCAGATAATACCTATAGGAGGTCTCGTTTTCTTTGGTCAGCCCTTCATCCCAGGTGTTGTCGAGGAACTGCCACTTCCTGTCCAGATAGACGGCATTCCAAACATGCGTCGAGGATCTTCCCCTGACCACGAGGCACGGGATTCCGACGCTTTGCGTCATCAGTTCTGTGAGATTAGAAAACCCATAGCAAACGGCCTGCCTGTTTTCAAAAACAGTGCATGGGTTTGCCAGGGTTTCGTGTGGATATCCTGTATATCCGCTGGTATCTTCAGGATAATCGATATTGGTGACGATCCAGTCGTGTATCGCCCTTACCTTCTCTTGATCCGTGCTGCATCCGGCCGTTATTTCCAGCGCCTTCTCCTTGATCAGCGGCAGCTGGTCTTTATCCGCAAAGGAGCTGTTTCGATAACCTTTGGTGATGTTGAATTCGCACGTGTCAAGATAATAAGCCGGGTCGTAATACTCGGCGAGAAGCCCTCGGGCGATATCATTATATTCGCTGTAATCCGCGGCATGCGCCTTTTGCGAGGTCAGTACGAACACTCCGGCGCACAATAAAACTGTAACGAATGCTATCAGGAGTTTGCTGTGTCGGTTACTTCTGGCCATTTCCGTCTCTCCTATCAAACGTGCATAGGTTCGTCTGTTATCGGTCGGTTCCGCGAGACATTATTCCCCCGCCGGATCCGTTACCGGAGCATCGGGCGTGCCCGGAGTATCAGGTGTTTCCGGGGTATCCGGCTGCTGTGGAATCTCCGGATCTGCCGGTTCCTCAACAGGTTCCGGTTTTACCGTGAGTTCAAAGGCCAATTTGGCCGCGCTTCGTCCGCAGTATTTGTTATAGCAGGAGTAGGTGATCCTGTACATACCGGCCTGCTGCGTATCTACGATTTTATCCGGAACTTCGGTATATTCGCTCTCCGCATCCGGGCGGTATTCCACCATCGCCACTTTGACGTAGGAAGTCAGGTTCTGGAACGTGTATTTGCTCTTGGCGCTGACGCCGGCCTTGAGGTCAAATGCAGCCCCATATTCGATCTCCGCTTCCTTGTTGATGGTGATCGTAGGACCCGTCATCCTGAATTTCTTATTTTTCTTGATGCTGTCCGTCGGATCCCAGCCCAGCTTGCTGCTGCCGGCCATGGATACCTTCTTAGGTTTGCCCAGCGGACCTGCCTTCTTGCTCTTATATGTGGTCACTTTCGTTCCGCGGCCGCAGTTCTGATAGATCCATTTGGCATCCATCGTAGCCAGTCTGACGCAGCCATGAGAAGCGACGCGTCCCAGCTTATTGTACTCTCCGCGTTTGCACGTGCCCGGTTTCTTATTCTTGGCGTAGACCACAGAGTGGATCAGATAGTTGCCGTTAAACTGGCTCACATACTGACCGGAAACCACGTGGAATTGCTTCCATCTCCATTTCTTCTTGATGGAATAGGTGCCGATCGGTGTCGGCGTGCTGGACTTGCCACAGGAGCAAAGCATAACTTTGAATGGTTTCCACTTCCCATTCGTCTTCTTGTAGACATTCACCACGTTGGCCTTGACGTTGATCTTAAGCCAGTACTTGCCTGAGGCTGAAGCCTTGTCAGGTGTAATAGCAAAAACCGTGAATGCCATGATCATAACAGTTACTATCGATACGATTTTTTTCTTCATGACAGAACCTCCTCTAACCCTTTCGGTTCCTATCCGGCAAAACAATCCTATCCTGATACGTAATCAGCTATTTCTAACTTTACTTTTCTTTCTTTTTCGTTTTCATGACCTTTCGGAGGCCCTTCTGTACGGTGCCCTTCTCGGTGTCCTTCCCGGCGCCCTTCTCATATTCGTCGACGACGCTGGTATCAAAGCTCTCCCGCTTATCCTCCGCGATCGGAGCAGGCTCCTCCTCTTCGAGTTTCTTGTTCTCTTTCTTGGTTTCCTCGACGATCTTAGCCTGTTCCTCAGCCTGCGCATCCTCGATCATCGCGATCTTCTCGGAGTACTTCTTGATGTTGACCTTATCGTCCTCCGCTTCATAGATCGCCAGCAGCTCTTTCATGGTTTCGATATGGCTGCCGTTCATGGTCAGCACCTTCTTGAACTCGGCCACCGCGTCGGCTATGCGGTCAGCCTGCACGTAACCTCTGCCCAGATAATAATGCAAAGGCCACCAGGTCTTGAACTGGCTGTTGAGATACGGCTCCAGGATCTTGATGCCCTCTTCATATCTGCCTGAGCCGATTTTCAGACATCCGTCTTCTATGGCTACAGGGTGAGAGATCTGCTGGATCCTCTTGTTGATTTCCTTTCTGTCCTTGCTGTTTCGTCCGAACTTCAGGAAGTCATTCCATGCCAGCTGAGCCTTGCCGTAAAGCCCCATATTGAGGTAGGAGTACCCCAGGTAATAGTATCCCATGGCAAACCTCGGATGGGTCTCCGTCAGGATCTCAAACCAATCCAGCGCTTCTGCCTTGAATCTGCCGATGTATTCCTCATTGCGGCTGTTTTCGTACATGACGCGGCACGCTCTGGCGTATGAATACATGGCATGCAGATAGTCATATTTCATGCAGAGTGCCGCTCTGAAGTGGATACACGCGTTATCCATTTCACCTCTTTCGGCAAAGTCTCTGCCCTCTTTCATCATGCCTTCGTAGAGTTTGTAGTTATAAAGCTTTTCGAGTATGGCCACATAGCTCTTTGTGTATTTGAAGTGTGGGTCGCATCCCATGACCCAGGCCATGTTCTCCGCCAGAACCAGGAAATCGATGCCGTTTCCTCCGGCGAATTCCTTGACTTCTTTCTTTCTGAGCGGCACAGGCACACCCTTCATGAGGTCTCCGGCCTTGCTCTTTGCAATGAATTCAGGAGAAAACTCGACAAATACGAACTTATTCAAATACTTTCTGAAATACCTGCCGATCCGGTCTTCCCTGAGCTGTATGTCAACTTCCTCGCGCGGTCTGACCACCGTTCTGGTCACGCCCATGGCCTGCAGGAAATTCATATCCTCCTTGCGGTGGATGACAGGTTTATTTTCGTTTTTATCTTTCCTTGCCATAATCAAACAACTCCTTATAATGCCCTGAAACGTTCGTCCTTGAACATATCATGATTTTCCATGGCTTTCCTGACGAGAGCCATCATCTTCTCTTTATCATCCGGCAAATCGCCTCGCAGTGACACGTAATTCGACGCGTGGTTGCTCCTGAACACGCACTTCTTAGAGACCTGCGTGTTCTTCAGCATCAGCAAAGTCTCCGCCATGACTTCCTCCGGCGAAAGCAGCTTCAGTTTGCCGGAACGGATATCTTCGGCCATCGGTACCGACGGATCGATCATGAGGGTCAAAAGCCCCACGTATGACGGTTCCATCTCGGATATCATGGTTCCGGTCTGGATGGCGTGGTCTTCCCAGCCGTCCTTTCCGGCCAGCCCCGATATGAAGGTAACGGAAGCCTGCATGCCGCTGTTTTCTATCTTGCGGACGCCGTCGATGAGCTGCTGTCTGGTCTCACCTTTGTGTATCTCCTCCAGCACTTTGTCGCTTCCCGATTCCGCGCCCAGATAGACCATGGTCAGCCCGGCCTCGTAAAGCTCTCTCATCTCTTCGTCGGTCTTTCTCAGTACATCTGTCGCCCTGCCGTATGAAGTCACTCTCTCGCACTCCGGGAAGTGCTCCCGGATGAAGTCCAGGATCGGCATGAGTTTGCTGTTCTTCAGCGCCAGCGCGTCCCCGTCGCACAGGAAGATCCGTTCCACCCTCCTGTAGTGGTTTCTCGCCCACTGCAGGTCCTCCAGGACCTCCTGCAGATCGCGGACTCTGAACTTTTTATCCTTATACATACTGCAGAATGTACACTTGTTGTGGGTGCAGCCTATGGTGACCTGGACCAGCAGGCTGTAGGCCTCACTTGGCGGTCTGAATATATTTCCCTCGTATCTCATTACATCTTCTCCGGCGCCTTCATGCACAGCAGATCCAGACCGTTTCTGATCACGGATCTGGCTGCCAGTACGATGGCTACCTTAGCTACCTTTTCATCCTCATTATCTACCAGTATATGCTCATCGTGATAGAACTTATTGAACGCCTGCGCGATGTCTACGATATGTCTCGTCACGATGGATGGTTCGTACTTTTCTCCCGCTTCCTTGACCACTGCAGGGAACTCGTACAAAAGCTTCTCCAGCGCGTGCGCGCTCTCACTGGTCAGATATTTGGCGTCGAATCCTGCCTTTGCTTTGGCTACGACATCCTCTCCCGCATTTCTGATGATGCTGCACGCTCTGGCGTGGGTGTACTGTACGTACGGACCGGTCTCGCCCTCGAAGTTGAGAACGTGATCCCATGAGAATACGTAGTCCTTGATTCTGTAGTTCGACAGTTCGTTGAACACGACAGCTCCGATGCCGACAGCCTTTGCGACTTCTTCAATCGCTTCAGGATCTGCGCCCGGGTTCTTCTCTTTGATGATTTCTCTGGTCTTGTCTACAGCGCCGTTGAGTACGTCCTCCAGGAATACGACGCGGCCTTCACGAGTGGACATGGTGCCGTCTTCCAGGCTGACCAGTCCGAACGGCACGTGGACGCAGTCTCTGGCCCATTCGTATCCCATCATCTCCAGGATCTGTATCCACTGCTGGAAGTGGAGATTCTGCTGTGACGCGACGACGTATATATTCTTATAGAAATCGTAGGTTTCTTTCCTGTAAACGGCCGCGGCGATGTCTCTGGTGATGTAGAGAGTCGATCCGTCTGACTTGGTGATCAGTGCAGGCGGCAGGTTGTAGTCGTCCAGTCTGACCAGCTTGACGCCGTCATCGTCCTCCATGAGACCCTTTTCTTCCAGTTCCTTGATGAATCGAGGCATCTTATCGGAGTAGAAGCTCTCTCCGGCATAGGAATCGTATGTGATGCCCAGCATATCGTAAACTCTGCTGAATTCCTTCAGAGACTCATCTCTGAACCACTGCCACAGTTCTGTTTCTTCCTTTTCGCCGTTCTCAAGCTTCGTGAATGTCGCTCTGGCTTCATCCTCCAGGCTTGGATCCTTATCGGCTTCTTCGTGGAATTTCGTATAGTATGAGAGGAGCGTCTTGATCGGCTCTCTCACCACGTCTTCCCTGTTGCCCCAGCGTCTGTAGGCCACGATCATCTTACCGAACTGTGTTCCGTAATCGCCCAGGTGGTTGATTCTGATGACCTTGAATCCCAGGTAATCGTAGATCTTGGCGATGGAAGCGCCGATAACCGTGCTTCTGATGTGTCCGATATGGAACGGCTTGGCGATATTAGGAGATGAATACTCTACAATGACAGGTCTTTCCGCGCCCAGATCGCTCTTGCCGAAATCCTCATCCTTAGCGACGACTTCCGATATGACTTCGCTCGCGAATTCCTCTCTGGAAATAAACATATTGACATATGCGTTGACCTGTTCGACTTTCTCAAATACAGGATCGTCCTTGATGCCTTCCGCGATGCCTTTGGCGATGAGCGGCGGCGCTTTCCTGAGCACCTTGGCCAGCTTGAAGCAAGGGAACGCGTAATCGCCCATCTTGCTGTCAGCAGGTGTTTCGATCATGCCCAGTATCTCGTCTCTTTCCAGTCCTTCTACCTGCGGCGCGATAAGGTCTGCTATTTTCTCTTCGTAATTCAACATTTCAATGCTCCTTATTTATCTATCATGATTTAAATTTTACTATGGTTACGCCGTCTCCGCCTTCGCTGAAACCGCCTCTCCTGTACTCTTTGACGCTCTTCAGACTTCGCAGTCTGGTCCGGATGCCTTTGCTCAGGATTCCTTCGCCCCGGCCGTGTATGATGGTCACCTCCGGAAGCCCTGACATAAATGCGTCATCAATATATTTTTCCACATCCATAAGCGCATCGTCAAGGTTTTTTCCTCTGACATCCAGCGATGTGGATACGGTTTGCGCTTTTCGCTTATATATGCTGCCGTAACGTGATTTTTTAGGCGGTTTTTTCACCGGATTGTCGATTAACATAATATCTGTTACGTTCACAGTGAATTTCATGGCTCCCACCTGGACCTGCAGCTCTCCTTTTTCATCCGGCAAGTCCACGATTTCGCCATTTTGCCCCAGCGTCAGGATCTTCACCCTGTTTCCCACCTTCAACGTGTCCGGATCCACAGGGTCGTTATTGACTTCACGCTTGATGGTGCTTCTGTTTTTCTTCTCGATGCTCTTCAGCCGTCTCCTGCCCTCATCGAATCGCTTCGTCCGCTCTCCCAGACTCTCCAGCTTGGCGATTTCTTTCAGCTCTTCTCTGAATTCATCGGCAGTTTCCTTGGCTTCTCTTATAATCTCCCTGGCCTCTTCTCTGGCCCTGGCAATTTCCTTTTCTTTGCGCTCCTCCAGCTTCCGGACTTCCCGGTCCATTTCCTCCTTCTGGGCGCGGATCTCGGATGTGACTCTCCTGGCCTCATCCCGCTCCTCTTCGGCGCGTTTCTTTTCTTCTTCCAGGGTGGATATGACATCCTCAAAGGCCAGATCGCCGCTGTCCATGAGCTGGGCGGCCCGTTCCGTCACGCGTTCATCAAGCCCCAGCTTCTTGGATATCTCAAAGGCATTGGATTTGCCCGGCAGTCCGCTAATCAGTCTGTACGTGGGACTCAGGGTCTCCACATCGAACTCCATGGAGGCGTTTTCCACGCCCTCCGTAGAGATAGCGTATTTCTTCAGTTCTGTATAGTGGGTCGTGGCGATGCAGCTGGCGCCTTTTGCCGCCAGTGACTCCAGGATCGATATGGCCAGCGCGGCTCCTTCTGCCGGATCCGTTCCGGCTCCTAGTTCATCCAAAAGCACCAGGCTCCTCTCGTCTGCCGCCCTCATGATTCCCACGATATTCGCCATGTGGGATGAGAATGTGCTCAGGCTTTGCTCTATGCTCTGTTCATCGCCGATATCCGCGAATACGTGCCGGTAAACCGGGACTTTGCTTCCCGGCGCCGCGGGGATATGCAGTCCCGACTGCGCCATCAGGGACAAAAGCCCCGCCGTCTTCAAGGTCACGGTCTTGCCGCCCGTATTCGGTCCCGTGATGACCAGCGTGCGATAGCCCTCGCCGATGGGGATATTGACCGGCACCACCTTTTTCTTATCGATCAGAGGGTGCTCCGCGGATCTGAGCTGCAGAATCCCGTCCTCGTTGATCTCGGGTCCCTCTCCTCTCATCTCGATGGAGAGTCTGCCTTTGGCCATGAACATGTCCAGTTCCAGCAGCAGTTTCTGGTTGTTGATGAGGTCGTGACAGCATTCCGATACGCCTTCCGAAAGCTCCGTCAGGATCCTGTTGATCTCCGCCTGCTCCGCCAGTTCCAGCTCTCTGAGTTCGTTGTTCATATTCACGATGGCCTGGGGCTCTATGAACAGCGTCGCCCCGCTGCCGCTCTGGTCGTGAATGATGCCCGGCACTCTGTTCTTATGTTCCTGCTTGACGGGAATGACATATCTGCCGTCTCTGATGGTCACGATGGCGTCCTGGAGGACGGTTCTCTCCGCATTGAGGATTTGGTTGATCTTCGCCTTCAACGCGTCTGCATGGCGCGCTATGGCCTTCCTGATGCTTCTCAGTTCAGAGCTGGCGTTATCGGACATTTCGTCCTCTGAATCGATGCACCTGTCGATGTCGTCGATCAGATTCCTGTGCACCACCAGTATCTCCGCGATCGCCTCGATCATCGGAAGCTCCGGCACGTCGTCTCCCTTCAGGAATTTGATGACGCGCTCCGCGGTCTTTTGGTTATACATGACGCGAAGCAGCTGCGCCATGGTCAGAACACCGCCCTTTCTGGCGAAAGATACGATCCCTTCAATATCATAAAAACCACCGACTGGCAAAGGCCCCTTCGCATTGATGAGCCTCACCGCTTCTGTGGTTTCTTCCTGTTTTTCTCTTATTTCACGGACATCATAAGCAGGCTTCAGCTCTGAGATGACTTTTTTGGTCATTTCAGAGCCTGCCTGTTCCTTTAGCATTTCAATTATTTTGCTGTATTCTAAAACATTTAAGGTCTTATCTGTCATTTAAATCTGTCCGATAGACATCTGCTCTACCGAGTTGTCTCTCTTTTGTCTCTCCAGTTCCTTCTTAAGCTGAAGGTTCTCCATCTGAAGGTCAAAGAAGCTGTTTTCCAGCTCACGGCACTTGTCCTCGACTTCCTTGATTACGTCGTCCATGCCGCTCTGCATCTGTGTCTTGGCCGCCTCTGCCGCATCCTTCAGTCTGGCGATTTCGTCTTCCTTTTCTGCCAGCTGTCTGGTGAGCTCATCTCTCTGCAGGACCATAGCCTGGGTCTCTTCTTTGTAGTCAGCGTAATTCTTTTTGCTTTCATCCCAGAGCTGTACGTAGTGCTGCGCGTCCTTTTCGAGCTGCGCGTTCAGTCTCTTGACTTCTTCAAGCTCTCTGGACATCTGGAACTGTTCTCCGGTGATATTCGCGGCAGCCAGAATGGCTACATTAGACGGTGTCGCGCCTACTGCTGCAGCAGCGTCAGCGATCTCGTGCATTTTCATATCAACGTGAGCAGCCACCTGGATGATTTCTTCCTTAGGCATATCTCCGGCAATAACGTACTCCTGTCCGTAGATCTTGACTTTTACCTTATTGTTTTCCATGCTAACTCTCCTACATTTCTCTTAGAACAGCGTTCAGTTTATCTTTAAGCGCTGTCAGCACACTGCTGTGTACCGAAGCCACTTCATCATCTGTAAGGGTCTTTTCCATGTCTCTGTAAACCAGGTTGAACGCGACGCTCTTTTTGCCTTCTTCAACCTGTTTGCCTCTGTAAACGTCAAACAGTTCAACGCTTTCGAGGATCGGTTTGCCGAATTCTCTGATGAGCTTTTCGATTCGTCCGACCTCCATGTCCTCATCCACCAGCAGCGCGATGTCTCTGGATGTGGACGGGAATTTAGGAAGCGGTGAATAAACGATCTCGGTGTTCGCCTTCCTGAGGATGGCGCCGAACATGAGCTCACAGCAGTATACTCTGACGCCGTCCATGCCGTAGTTTTCGGCTACGTCCGGATGGATCTCGCCCATGATGCCCAGTTCTTCATACTCTTCTCCGGCAGCCTTCATCTCAGGCGATGCTTCGACCAGGATGCGGGCGCATCTTCCCGGGTGATATACGCCGTATTCGGATTCGGCCACAAAAACCGGCTCCTTGATGCCCAGCACCGTCAGCAGTTCGGTGATCACGCCCTTCAGGGTGAAGAAGCTTTCTCCCTTGCCGTACATTCCGATGCAAAGCGCATAGTCCTCATCCGGCAGGTGATCCAGATTGATCGGATTATCCATAAAGGTGTTGCCGATCTCAAAGGCTTCTACCTTATCGATGTTTCTGGAATAGTTCCTTGCCAGTACTTCCATCATATTCGGTGTCAGGACTGTTCTCATGACGGAGTTTTCTTCGCCCAGAGGATTGATGATCCTGACGAACGCTCTCTCCCATGAATCCTCATCGATTCTGATCTTATCCACGCCACTCGGACTGACGAATGAATAGGTCTGTATTTCATTGAGGCCCATACCGCAAAGTGCTTCTCTGGCGATATCCCTGATCTGTCTTTCATACGGCATGCCCGCTTCATTGTTGCCCTTTGGCAGGGTAACCGGCAGCTTGTCATAGCCGTACATTCTGGCGATTTCCTCGATGTAGTCTTCTTCTTCCAGCAGATCCTGTCTGACGGTCGGAGGCGTTACGGTCATGATATTGCCTTCGCCCTCCACCTTGATCTCCAGGCTTTCCAGCATCTTGACCATTTCTTCTCTGGACAGATCGATGCCCAGCACGTAGTTGATTCTGTCTACGCGTACATCCAGAACCTTCGCGCTGACCGGCTGCGGATAATTATCCACACTGCCTTCGCAGACTTTGCCGGCTCCGATCATTTCGATCAGCCTGCAGACTCTGTCCGCTGCCGCCTCTGTCAGGTTCGGGTCGATGCCCTTCTCGAATCTGGAGGAAGCCTCTGTTCTGAGTCCCAGCTTCTTTGCCGTGGTTCTGACGCTGTCTCCGCTGAAGTTCGCTGATTCTATGATAATGGTCTCTGTATCGTCTTCGATTTCTGAATTGAGTCCGCCCATGACGCCGGCAACCGCAATGCTTCTCTCCGCATCTTTAATCATCAGCATGTCGCCTTCCAGGACTCTCTCTGTTTCATCCAGAGTGGTGAATTTTTCTCCCGGCTCCGCGTTTTCGACGATGATCTTGCCCCCATGGACTTCCTTGATGTCAAATGCATGGAGCGGCTGTCCGTACTCCAGCATGACGAAGTTGGTGATGTCTACGATGTTGTTGATCGGTCTCATGCCGGCATACATCAGTCTCTTCTGGAGCCACCACGGTGACTGGGCTACCTTGACGTCCGTAACGATTCTCGCTACATAACGCTTGCATGCGTCGGTGTTTTTGATCTCAACGGATACGTAGTCGGATGACTTGCCCGCGCCGGACGCCTCTCTGATCTGTGTGTCCGGATAAGCGAATTTCCTGTCAAATGTAGCCGCCGCCTCTCTGGCCATGCCCAGCATCGCCAGACAGTCCGGTCTGTTCGGGGTGATCTCGAAATCAACGACAGCCTGCTTCAGCGCCAGGACTTCTGCAAAGTCTTTGCCGATGGCATCCTCGATGCCGTCATAGACTTCCGGATCCAGGATCCATATGCCCTCTCTGTGGGCGATCGGAACAACCTTATCATCAAAGCCCATTTCTCCGGCTGAACAAAGCATGCCGAAGGATTCCACGCCTCTCAGCTTGCCCTTGGTGATCTTGACGCCGCCTTCCTGCTTCGGCTGTCCGTGGAGCGGACCCGGGATATGGCTCTTATGGAGCGCTACCGGAACATACGCGCCTTCGTACACATTTGGCGCTCCGGTTACGATCTGCAGCAGCCCGTCCTCACCGATGCCGGCAGCTTCCGCATCGCCTACATTCAGTCTGCAGACAACCAGCTTATCCGCATCCGGATGCTTGTCTATCTTTTCGATCCTGCCTACGACGACCTTGTCCATCTCCTGGCAGAAATATTCACAGGTTTCCAGGTTTGAGCCCGACATGATCATCTTGTCGCAGAACTCATCTGTGGAAATATCTTTGAGATCTATATAATCATTTATCCATTCTACTGGTACTAACATTTGCAACTCCCATCCTAAAGTTTATTTGAACTGGTTTATGAAACGCATGTCGTTCTCATAAAACAGCCTGATATCGTCAACACCGTACTTGAGCATAGCGACTCTCTCTACGCCCATACCGAAAGCAAAGCCCGTGTATTTCTCCGTATCCAGGCCGCCTACCTTCAGTACATTCGGATGTACCATGCCGCATCCGAGGATTTCGATCCATCCGCTGCCTTTGCAGACTCTGCAGCCTTTGCCGCCGCACTTGAAGCAGGAAACATCCACTTCTGCGCTTGGCTCTGTAAATGGGAAGTGATGCGGTCTGAATTTCGTCTTCGTCTCAGGTCCGAACAGCTGCTTGGCGAAGCTGTCCAGCGTGCCCTTAAGATCTGCCATGGTGATGCCTTCGTCCACTACCAGACCTTCGATCTGGTGGAACATCGGTGAGTGGGTGGCGTCAGGCGTATCGCATCGGAAGCATCTTCCCGGTGAGATGACCTTGATCGGAGGATCCTGCTTCAGAAGGGTTCTGACCTGTACCGGTGATGTCTGGGTCCTCAGCAGCACGTCTTCTGTGATATAGAAGGTATCCGTCATGTCTCTGGCCGGGTGATTCGGTCCCGCGTTCAGCGCGTCGAAGTTGTTGAATACCGTTTCGACTTCAGGTCCCTCTACGATGGAGAATCCCATGTTCATGAACACCTTGGAGATCTCCTCCATGGTGATGGTCAGCGGGTGCTTGACTCCCAGGGTTCTGCTCTTTCCCGGTTCAGTGACGTCGATTTTTTCGATCTTGAACTGCGCTTCCTTGGCGGCTTTCTTTACCGCTTCGAATTTCTCATTGAGCATGTTTTCGACTTCGCTTCTGACCTTGTTAGCCATCTGCCCGGTCTCTTTACGCTCTTCCGGTGAAAGCTTGCCCATGCCGCGCAGGATCTGCGTCAGCTCGCCTTTCTTGCCTAATATCTTTACTCTGATCTCATCTGTTTCGGCCTGTGTTCTGGCCTTTTCCAGCTGAGCCTTTGCTTCTTCGAGAATTTTGTTTAACTGCGACTGCATCAAATTTTACCTCCTACTGCCTGATACATGAGTATCCCGGCCGCAACTGCTGCGTTAAGTGATTCTATGTGGCCTTCCATGGGAATCATCACCCTGATGTCTGCTGACTCCATGAAGGTCCGGCCAACTCCCCGGCCCTCGTTTCCGATGACCAGAGCGATATGATTTGTCAGATCCGTCTCGAAACAATTTGCCGCGTCCTCCAGACAGGACACCGTGATCCGTTTGCCATATCCGTGCAAAATCTCCACGGCCTGCTCCGCGCTTCCCAGCGCCAATACCGGCATCCGCAGAAGTGACCCCGCGGCCGCCCTGACCACCTTTGGTGAATACAGATCTGCCGAGCCCTTGATCGTAACCACAGCCCGGTATCCGGCTGCTTCAGCCGTCCTGACTATCGTCCCGATGTTGCCGGGATCCTGCAGTCTGTCCAGAACCACCACGTTGCCGTTTGAGAAAACCTCATCCAGATCTTCCTGGCGAAGTGTGGGCTGCGCTGCAATGGATATGACCCCTTGAGAGGTCTCCGTATCGGAAAGCTCCCGAAACAGTTTTCTGTCCAGCAGGCATGCCGCCTGATCCGCCTTCGCGATCCACGGCTCCGACGCGCAAATCCCATCGGCAAGCTCGCTGTCGATAAAGACCCGTTCGATCTCTATGCCCAGCTGCAGGGCGTCCTCCAAAGGCTTCAGCCCTTCCAGCAGGAACCTGCCGCTCATATCCCGGTATTTCTTGCGTGTGAGCTTCAGCGCGTCTTTGAATATGGCGTTTTCTTTAGACGTTATCTGCTTCATTCTAACTAAAAAACTAATAGCCGGCGTTACACCGGCTATTGGATCTCGCGTTTCGTTGTTATCTTAAGAATCTTGGGATTTCTATTCCGGTTATTCCATCTGCTTCTTCTGAACCGAAGGTTGGAGTATCGATTCTGGATTCTGTCTTGACAGGTGATTCCTCATCCACGCTCTGAACGATCGGGTCACCGAAGTTCCTTGGATTCTCGAATCCTGCCGCGATTACTGTAACTGCGATTTCATCCTGCAGGTCTTCTTTGATCGCTGTACCGAGGATGATGATCGCGTTGCTGTCAGCCTCTTCATCGATCTGCGTAGCAACCTTATCGACATCGAACATCGTCAGATCCTTGCCGCCTGTGATGTTGATGAGAACAGCTCTGGCACCGGAGATCTTAGTTTCGAGGAGCGGACTGTCTACCGCGCTTCTTACTGCCTCTTCGATCTTGTTCTCGCCCTTGCCGTGACCGACTCCCATGTGGACAATGCCTCTGTCCTTCATGATGGTTGTCACATCCGCGAAGTCCAGATTGATCAGAGCATCGTCAACGATAATATCTGAAATGGACTGAACTCCCTGCTTCAGTACTTCATCCGCCATGGAGAATGCTTCCAGCAGTGAAGTCTGTTCTGTCGTTGCCTCCAGCAGCTTGTCGTTCGGAACAACGACCAGCGAGTCAACATATTTCTTCAGGAACTTGATACCCAGCTCCGCGTGTTCGCCTCTCTTTTTGCCCTCAAATCTGAATGGCTTCGTGACGACACCTACCGTGAGTATGCCCATGTCCTTGGCGATCTTGGCGATAACAGGAGCTGCTCCTGTTCCCGTTCCACCGCCCATGCCGCAGGTTACGAATACCATATCGGATCCCGCGATGAACTTCTCCAGATCTTCGAGATTTTCTTCGGCTGACTTCTGACCTACCTCCGGATTTCCGCCGGCGCCCAGTCCCTTCGTCAGTTTCTCACCGATCTGTATCTTCGTTTCCGCGCTGTTTTTTGACAGCGCCTGCTTATCTGTATTTACGGCTACGAAAGAAACGCCTTTCATGCCGCCTTCAATCATTCTGTTGATCGCATTGCATCCGCCACCGCCAACACCGATGACCTTGATTTCCTGCAACGCGTTTTCGGTCACTTCAAACTGTAGCATTCAGAATTACCTCCCACATGATTCTTTAAACTCTACATAATTATAACACATCATAATTAAGGCGTAAAGAAACAATAATTATCACTGCTGACGGTTATCGTGCCTTTTTCCTTATCTTTCTGATATAGATCGTAAACCACTGATTTCAACGTTCCGGACTTGATGCAGCTGACCAGATCGCCGTATTTGCCCTTGCAGACCAGCTCGTCAAAAATGTAGGCATCCACCTTGTTTCCGCTCATGCTGATCCTCTTGAAGTACAGATCGTTTTCATCGGCCGCTGCAACCAGTTTCAGAGCCTTTTGCGCCTGCTCCTCATCCTTGACTTCTATGACGTCCTTTCGCTTGGCTGATGTGACCTTGATATTGTCGATCAGCGTGGCCTTTCGTTCCTTATCCGTGACTTCTATCACCGTGCCGTCGATATCCGTCACGACGAATTTCCCGCCTTTTTTGAACTGCGCCATGGCGGTCTTTTCGGATACCGTGATGATGACTTTATCCGGCATCTTCCACTTTGTTTTTACCTTGTCGATATACAGATTGTCCTTCACCTTGTATTTCACGAGCAAAGGCTGGGCGTGGAATATGCTCTCCCCTTCTTTGACGCCGGACAGCTTGATGATTTCCTCATCTGAAATATCTTCATTTCCCATGACCGCGATCCCGCTGATGTTGAAATAGCTCAGATGCATAACAAAACCGGCCGCTGCGCAAATCAGCACGACGATGATGAATTTGAGCAGATAATGTTTCTTCTTGTGTTTTCTTCTTTTCGGCTTGCTCCTACTCATTCATATAGTCCTCTAACACTGTATCGCATATGATCTTCGTGGCCTGCCGCGGTCCGAACGCGGCGCATTTTTCTGACATCACGCTCAGGGTCTGCGGATCGGATTTGAGTCTTAGGATCTCGCGGATCAGTTTCTCGTTTTCAAGATCCTTTTCCTCAATGACCTCGGCGCCTCCCTCTTCGCATACCGCCAGCGCATTGTAATACTGGTGGTTCCCCGTGACGATCGGCGACGGGATAAATATGGCCGGCGTCCCGCATACCGTGGTCTCCGCTACGGTCAGCGCGCCGCTCCTGCTGACCACCAGATCCGCTGCCTTGAG
The DNA here is from genome assembly GCA_030530285.1 of Bacillota bacterium. GTDB lineage: Bacteria > Bacillota > Clostridia > Peptostreptococcales > Anaerovoracaceae > Lentihominibacter. The sequence goes on from JAUMVD010000011.1 coordinate 33,646, forward strand.
ATAGCTTGCCATATCGTGGATGTACTCCATGATATTCACGTTCTCCGGGATCTCGAATCCGTCCTCTCTGAGAGAGGTCAGAATAGCGTCATAATAGTAGCTTCCGGCTCCCAGGACGATCCTCATTCCCTGCTCGCCGCTCAGCTCTTTGATGACGCTGATCATGGCCTTGTTGATCCTGCCCGCGCCCTGGCTTCCGCCAAAGGCCAGCAGTACGAATTCATCTTCTTCGAAGCCCAGTTTCTTTCGGGCTTCCTCCTTGGTCAGGGTCATGAATTCATCCCTGACCGGATTTCCTACGACCACCTGTTTTTCTTTATGTTTGAAGTGTTCCCCGGCCTTGGCAAAACCCAGGAACACCTTCCTGACGTGTTTTTCCAGAAGCTTATTCGTCATCCCCGGGATGGCGTTCTGCTCATGGATATAGCTGGGTACCCCTGCCTTTTGCGCCGCTCTCACCAGAGGCGCGCTGGCGTAACCGCCCGTGCCGATGACGAAATCAGGCTTGAAATTCGCGATGATTTCTCTGGCCTGGTTGCTGCCCTTCATGAGTTTTCTGACGACCTCTATGTTTTTAAAAGGGTTCTTTCTGTTGAATCCCGCCACGGTGATGAGTTTGATCTCATATCCCCGTTCGGGCACGATGGTTTTTTCCAGACCTCGCTCCGCTCCCACGAACAAAAACTCAGCCTGAGGATATCTCTTTTTTATCTCATCGGCTATGGCGATGGCAGGATAGATATGCCCGCCTGTGCCGCCGCCTGTCATGATCACTTTCATTTGATGGTTTCGATCTCCTCTTCTCTGTATTTCGGTATCTGCCGCGATATGTTCAGCAAAAGCCCCGCAGCGAACATGAACATGATCAGCGCGTTGCCTCCGTAGCTGACGAACGGCAGGTTGATCCCTGTAGGCGGCATGGACGATGTGACGACAGCCACATTGAGGACCACCTGAATGGCCACCATCAGAACGACGCCTGAAGCCAGGAGCAGTCCGAACTGATCCGGAGCGTTGATGGCGATCTTTGCGCCTCTCCAGATAAAGAGGCAGTACATCAAAAGCAGCGCCAGGACTCCGATAAATCCCAGTTCTTCTCCTATGATGGCGAGGATAAAGTCGTTCTGCGGTTCCGGCAGATAGAGACTCTTCTGTACGCTCTTGCCGATGCCCACTCCAAACAGGCCTCCTGAGCCCAGTGCCAGCAGAGACTGCACGACCTGATACCCATCTCCTGCCGCATCCGCGAAAGGATCCAGGAAGCTGGTCATTCTGGCCACCCAGTAGCTGTCATGGGCGAAGGTCAAAAGCCCTCCCAGAGCGGTTCCGCCCAGAGCCCCCAGGAATGCGATGTAGCCCCAGTGCATTCCGGCAACCAGCTGCATCGCCACCACGATGCCGCAGACGGTGATCGCCGTGGACAGATTCGGCTGCTTGAAAATCAGCCCCGCGAACAAGGCCATCACCAGAAATACCGGCAGCAGCCCTGTAATCAGAGAGTCAGCTCTCTGGGGTTTCGTCCCGTAAAACCAGGCGATAAAGAATATCAGGCCCAGCTTCGCCAGTTCTCCCGGCATGATGGTGATCGGCCCGATGAATATCCATCTGGATGCACCGTTGATTTCTGTTCCCACAGGCGTGATTACCAGTATCAGCAGCAGGAAACAAACGATGAGCGCGCCGATGGCAAAGTTTCGTTTACAATACATGTGATAGTCGAACAGCATCCCGAATGTCATCGCAGCTAAACCTACCACCACCCATATCCCATCTCTGATCAGATAGGAAAACGGATTGTCCGACTGGCTGATGGAATAGTAATAGCTGGCGCTGAAGACCATAATCAGGCCAAAAAATACCAGCACCAGTACTATCAGCAGTAATGCGAAGTCTACAGATTTCAGGGTTATGGATTCTAATTTTGCTGCAGCATTTGAACGCATGATTTGAAGTGATCCCCTCTCTGTTCGAAATTATCGTACATGTCCCAGCTGGCGCATGCAGGTGACAGCAGCACCACGTCTCCCGGGACAGCTGTTTCGTATGCTTTTTTCACGCAATCTTCCATGTCATTTGCCATGATGATGTCGGTGAATCCGGCTTTCTCGGCGGCCTCTCTGATCTTCGGAGCGGTCTTGCCCATCAGGATCAGCTTCTTCACGCTGTCCCCGAAGGCGCCGATAAATTCATCGTATTCTGAGCCTTTGTCATATCCTCCCGCAATGAGGATGATATTTTCCTTCATCGCCTCGATGGCCTTGATGGCCGCGTCCGGATTCGTTCCCTTCGAGTCGTTGACGAATCTTACGCCGCCGACCTCTCCGCAGGCTTCGATTCTGTGCTCTACTCCCGCAAAGGTCCTGAGCACTTCGGCGATGACCTCTTGATCGATACCGCCAAAGTAGGCGATGGCCGCAGCTGCCAGAGCATTCTCCAGGTTGTGCGATCCCGGGATCTTCAGCTCGTCCGCGCCGCAGATCTCGATCATCTCACTGTCTTTATCTCTGATCACGATTTGGCCGTCTTTTACAAAGGCTCCGAAGTCCAGTTCCGTCATCCTGCTGAACGGCACTACCGTGGCCTTGCAGCCCTCTCTGCCCGCCAGTTCGAAGCAGGCTTTATCATCGTAATTCAGCACGCAGTACTGATCTTCTGTCTGATTCATGAATACCGCAGCCTTTGCTCTGCCGTAATTCTCCATTGTCTTGTGTCTGTCCATGTGGTCCGGCGTCAGATTCAGGATCGCCGAAACAACAGGTCTGAAGGTGTCGATGGTTTCCAGCTGGAAGCTGCTGGTCTCGGTAACCATCCAGGTGTCTTCATCCGCATCCATTGCCTTGGAAATCACCGCTATGCCGATGTTTCCGGCAACGCATGTTTTCCTGCCAGACGCCTTATATATCTCGCCTACCAGAGTAGTCGTTGTGGTCTTGCCGTTGGTACCGGTGATGGCGACGTACTTGCCGCTGCCGAGTCTGTAAGCCAGTTCCAGTTCGCCGATGATCTCTGCTCCCGCAGCCTTTGCGGCCTGCACGAAATCCAGCTGCGGCGGAACGCCGGGGCTCAGCACCAGAGTGTCGAAGGCTCCCATGTCTTCCGGGACAGCGCCCAGATATTTCGCAACGCCATTGGCATCCAGGTAACTGACGAACTCAGCCTCCAGCTGTTCTTCCTGCTTGCTGTCCTGAACGGCTACGCGCGCGCCGCTTTGTACCAGCGCCTCCACAGCTGCCTTACCTGATCTGCCCATTCCTATAACCAGTACATTCTTATCTTTCATGTTCTCTCCTATACCATAAATAAAGCGATGATGCAGCAAATCAGTGTGAAGAGCCAGAAGCTGACGACTACCTGTCTCTCACTGAATCCGCACATTTCGAAATGATGATGGATCGGTGCCATCTTAAATATTCTCTTGCCGTGTGTAAGTTTGAAATAGCTGACCTGCATCACTACGGACAGCGCTTCGATCACGTAGAGCAGTCCCGCGATGAGCAAAAGCAGCTCCAGCTTCATCACGATAGCCGCCGCTGCCAGGCCGCCTCCCAGCGCCAGTGATCCCGTATCTCCCATGAAGACCTTCGCCGGGTTCTTGTTGAATACCAAAAATCCCAGACATCCTCCGCACAGCGCCGCGAAGAAGTAGATTTCTGTGCTGTCCACATAGTTGTTCGCCGCGAACATGCTCCCCGCAATGGCGAAGAACAGAGATACCAGAGCGGTAACGCCTGAGGCCAGACCGTCCAGTCCGTCCGTAAGGTTGACCGCATTCGTCATGGCCAGCACGGCGAAAACGATGAAGATATAATAGAAGAAACCGAAGTTGACGAATACATCGGCAATCGGGATATACACCTGCGTGCCGTAATCGGATACAGCGGTATACAGCACAGCGAAAATAACCGCGATGATGACCTGCAGGCCGAATTTCTGCTTGGCCTTGAGGCCTTCGTTCTGTTTCTTGATGACCTTGAGATAGTCATCGATGAAACCGACGACGCCAAATCCCAGGAAAACGATGAGTATGGCTACCGTATGAAGGATCTTTCCTCCGAATATGATGGTGGCCAGAAGCGAAACGACGCAGGCCGCCACGATAATACTAATGCCGCCCATACTCGGCGTTCCGGCCTTGGAATAGTGGGATTTGAGTCCCTCTTCCCTTATGTTCTGGCCGGCTTTCTCCCTGAGCACGGGAATCTCGAATTTCGTTATGATAACAGCTATCACAAAAGCTGCAGCGATGATCGCGATCAGTTTACCTGTTTCCATGTTGTCTTATTACAGCTCCGCCGCCCTTTCCACGATGTCTTCCATTTTCATGCCACGGGAACCCTTGACGAGAACTATATCTCCTTCTCCGGTTAATTTGATTAAATCCTTGTAGAACTCCTCTTTCGTCGGATAATAGTGCACATCCACATCTCCTCCCTCAGCGCCTCTGGCGATTTCCTCCGCCAGCTCGCCGATGGCGATGAGCCTGTCTATGCCGCATCCTCTGGCGAAGATGCCGACGCTGTGATGGAGTTTCCTGCTGTCATCCCCCAGCTCGAACATGTCACCGAGTATGGCCGTTCTCCTGCCTTTGCACGGACTCTTGGCCAGAACCTTCAGGGCGCTGTTCATGGAATCCGGATTGGCGTTGTACGTATCGTCGATGACCGTAAGGGTCTTGCCGGTGACTCTGCGAAGCCTTCTGCCTGTCAGATCCGCTTTGGCGAGGCCTTTGGCGGCCGTATCCATATCGACCCCCAGCAGCTGGCCGACTGCGATGGCCAAACTGGCGTTGACAGCATTATGAGTACCGGGCAGAGGCAGTTTGATTCTCCTCATCTGCTCGCGATACTCCAGGGTAAATTCTATACCCTCGAGACCAAAATCGTCAACATTGGATATAATATAATTGCTGCGTCCATCGGTGCCTACAGAAACTTCCGCATAGTCGCCTTTGGTTCTCGTTCCGTTGAGGAATTCATCATCTCTGGCGTATACCAGGCTGCCGCCTTCCGCGGCCTCTGCCAGATTCTCCGTAATCTCCATCTTGGCGTTGAAGATGCCCTCTCGGCTTCCCAGTTTCTCGATATGCGCCACGCCGATGGTGGTGATGACGCCGATCTGCGGCTTCACGATGCTGCTGAGCCTTCTCAGCTCTCCGAAGTTGTCCATGCCCATTTCCAGAACCACGGCCTCCGTGCTGCTGTCAAACTGAAAGATGGATATCGGCAGTCCCACATCGTTGTTGAAATTCTTGAGGTTGCGCCCGCAATTGTACTTTTCGCTGAGCACGTAGTAAATCATGTCTCTGACGGAGGTCTTGCCTACGCTTCCCGTCACGGCTACTTTCCTGACATCCAGCGTGTCCAGATAATATCCGGCAAGCTCTCCCATGGCGTATACGGTATCCTCCACCTTGATGATATTCATGTCTGACGTTTTCGCTTCAGCCTCCTGAAGCCAGCCGTCCGTGTGGGAAACCAAGAAGGTGTTGCATCCGCTGTCCAGCACGCCGGGGATGTACTTATGCCCGTCGTTGTTTGGACCTTTGATGGCCACAAACATGTCGCCCTGCCCGCATTCTCTGGAATCGTGTCTGACTCCCGTGATGGTATTGTTCTCTGATCCGGCCAGGAGAGTGCCTCCTGTCGCGGCCAGTATTTCGCTTATTCTGATCTTATTCATCGTAAAGATATACCTTTGTTCCTTTCTTGACTTTCGTTCCCGCTGATGGGTATTGCTTTACTACTACAAAGTCTTCATTCTCCGCGTCTTTATCCATGTCGAACTTCAGTGACTGACCCGCCAGCATGCCGATGGCTTCGTCTGCCGTATGTCCCACGACATCAGGGACTTTGACCTTGGCTTCCGCGGAAGCCCTTTCCTTGCTGTCCGGTGTGATGTTCATGTATTTCAGCGATTTGTTCAGGATCGTACCTACGGCCGGCGCTGCTGTGACGCTTCCGTACTTGACGCCCTTAGGGCTGTCTACGATAACCAGAACCGTCAGCTTCGGATCGCTCATCGGCGCCATGCCCAGGCAGGATGAATACGTGTTATCGCTGTATCCACCGTTTACCGCCTTATTCGCTGTTCCTGTCTTGGCTCCTACTCTGTATCCATCCACGGCGGCCGCTCCGCCCCCGCCGTCAGATACGACGAATTCCATGATCTCGCGCATTTCCTCAGCGGTCTCCTCGGATACGGTCTGTCTGACGATCTCACTATCCATTTCTTCCACCGTGTTGCCGTCGGCATCCTTGATCTCTTTAACGAGCCTCGGTTTCATCAGGTTGCCATCATTGCCCAGGGAACTGACAGCCGTGATCAGCTGTATCGGCGTTACCGCAACGCCCTGGCCGAAACCGATGGTAGCAAGGCCCACGGGACCCGCTTCTTTCTCGTCCTGCAGGATGGCGCGGCCTTCTGAGGCAAAATCGATGCCTGTGGTACCGGTAATACCGAAGTTATCGAGATAGTCATAAAACTTCTCGATGCCGATCTGCGTAGCGAGGGTCATAAATACAGGGTTGCAGGAATTACCGACTGCCTGCTTCAACGTCTGCGTGCCGTGACCGGCTGTATGCCAGCAGTGGATGACCTGTCCGGCAACCGTCAGATAACCCACGCAGTTATACGTGCTGCTCATGGATGTCACGTCCTCCTCCAATGCGATGGAGGTGGTGAGGAGCTTGAATACAGAACCCGGTTCATACGTATCGTTGATCAGGAAATTTCTCCACATCCTGCTCAGATATTCAGACTGTCCTGTCGCATCCAAGGCTTCAAATTTGGCCTTTTCTGCAGGTGATGCGGGCACGTATGGATCGTTAGGGTCAAAGTTCGGATTCTGTGCCATGGCCAGTATCTCGCCCGTCTCGGTATCCATAACGATAGCAAAGGCTCTCTCGCAGCTGGTTTTCTTCATGACGGTTTCCAGGGCGCTTTCCGTGTAGCTCTGGATGACTTCATCGATGGTGGTCACGACGCCGTATCCGTCTATCGCCTGATAGTATTTCTCATTTGAAGGCGAATACGACAGCTGCTTGCCGTTGCTGTCCGTGTAGTTGACCCACCTTCCGGCAGTTCCTTTGAGATATTTGTTGTACTTGAGCTCAATACCTGACTGTCCTACACCGTCATCGCTGACCGTACCCAACACGCAGGAAGCCATGGTTCCGTTCGGGTAGCTTCTCTTGGTATCGGAGCTGATGGTTATGCCGGTGAGCTTCAGGTTTCTGATCTTGTCCGCAGTGTCCTTATCCACTTCCCTGGCAACCTTTACCTGTGTGGCACCGCTCTTCAGTGACTGCAGTAGTTTATCCGGATCCTTATCCAGCACTTTGGCCAGACCGTCCGCCGTACGCTTGAACTCCGCGTTTTTCTTGGCTTTTTTGAGATTTTTGCCGATTTCCGGAGGCGCGGCGTATATCGTATAACAGTTGACGCTCCTGGCGAGGATCTCGCCGTTCCTGTCATATATGATTCCCCGCTCCGCTTCGATCGGCGTATCCTTCGTCTGCTGCTGCAGCGCCAGCTCACTGTACTCATCGCCCTTGACGATCTGCACCCAGCCTACTCTGACTGCTACCAGCAGCATCAGGACAAATACGACGATCAATAAAACGATTAAATTTCTTCTGCTTCTTCCAGATGCCTGCATGTTTTCACTTTCCTCATAAAATAAGTAATCCCGGACAATACTGCCTTGATAGACTGCCCGGGCATCGATCAATATTTACATCATTCGTACGCTTTTTTCTTCAGAATATCAGCGAAACCTTCTTCCGGAACGTCATCCGCCGAGATGAATACGCAGCTGCTGGTTCCGGCGGTTTTCATTCCCAGCTCTTTCTTGGCCTTTTGCTCTATGTAACTGATGTTGGTAGAGCTCATCATCTTGACATCCAGATCTTCGATCTCGCCGATGAGCGCGTCGTTTTCGACCTGGGTCTTGTTGATATCATAGGTGAGCTTCGCGGCGTACGAAGACATCACAACGACCATAATGAGTATAATGGCCCCAACCAGAACAAGCGAAAGCATCGCCTTCCTGTCACTTCCGGCTGCGATAGATGCCAGCCTCGTCAGAGGGGTTCGGTTCTGTGCCTTGCGCTTTTGTCTTCTGACATGGGTGCGTTCGGTCTGAGGCCTCATATCTATGCCATATTTCTGATATTGCTGTTGGTATTCATACCATTGTTCCGGTGCAATCATGTCATTACCTCTTCTCGATGACTCTCAGTTTGGCGCTCCTTGATCTCGGGTTTTGATCCAGTTCCTCTTCGGAAGCTGTGATCGGTTTGCCTGTTACCTTGTTCACGTCAGCGACCTTGCCGCACACACAGACCGGAAATTCCTTCGGGCATGTGCATGGGTTCAGCCTTTTGTTGAATGTCTCCTTGACGATTCTGTCCTCCAGAGAGTGGAATGTGATAATGCAAAGCCTCCCTCCGGGGTTTAATACGTCGCAAAAGCGGTCGATGGCGTCTCTCAGCTGATCCAGCTCACTGTTTACCTCTATCCGTATGGCCTGAAATGTTCGTTTGGCCGGATGCGGACCTTCTCTCCTGGCGGAGGCGGGTATCGCGGCTTTGATCACGTCTACCAGTTCGCCCGTCGTCTTGATGTCACCGCTGCTTCTGCGTTTGACGATGAAATCCGCTATGCGGGATGCCCATCGTTCTTCACCGTATTTCTTTATGATTTCAGCCAGTTCCTTCTGGCTGTATGTATTCACCACTTCATATGCCGAGAAGGCGTCGCTTCTGTTCATTCTCATGTCCAGCGGCGCGTCGTGCATGTAGGAGAATCCTCTCTCCTCGTTATCAAGCTGGAATGACGAAACGCCGATATCCAGCAACGCTCCGTCTATGCCCCGGATGCCCAGTTCCTCCAGGACGCTGTCGATCTGCGCGTATGTGCTGTGTATCAGTTCGCATCTGCACTTCAGCGGCGCCAGTCTCCTCCCGGCCGCCTCCAGCGCGTCAACGTCTCTGTCTATTCCTATCAGTGTCCCGCGTTCGCTTAGTCTCTCGCCGATCCCAAACGCGTGACCTCCTCCTCCCACCGTACCATCGACGTATACGCCGTCCGGTTTGATGTTCAGATTTTCGAGGCACTCTCTATACAGGACGGGGATATGCTTAAAATCCATAGATTTCCAGCCCCTTAGCAGCCTCACTGGCGTCGATCAGTTCGCCTGAATCAGGATCCAGCTGATCATTCCAGTATTCCTTGCTCCATACTTCGATTACCTTATTGCTTCCGACTGTTACCAGCTCCTTCTCGATGCCGGCGTAGTCCTTTAGTTCCTGAGGTATGGTGAGCCTTCCCTGCTTATCGATATCGCACTCCGCAGCCGAAGCGTTGAAGTGTCTCTTAATCACTCTGGCTTCAGGGTTGCTCTTAGGCAGTTTGTCCAGTTCATCGGCGAAGATCTGCCATTCCTCCATGGTGTAGATGGTCAGACACTTGTCCAGTGATTTCGCCAGGACACACTTGCCCCTGAGGGCATCTCTGAATCTCGCCGGAACGATAAGGCGGGATTTACTGTCTATTGAGTTGTAATACTTCCCTACAAACACAGAGATGTCCTCCGTCAAGTTTCGTTGTTGTTTTATGTGATTTATATGTGGTTTACTCCATTTTAATCCACTGAACACCCCTTGTCAACCACTTTGCTCCACTACGTGGGGTTTTGCATCAAATTTAGACCACCGGAGAACATTACAAATCCTCTAAAGGGCTTGATTTAGCCATTTCTGAAGTGTACTATGTTATTTAGAGGTGACATTTCATGAATAAAAGGAGATTATTCATAGTAGTAACGGCAATCGTGTGCGTGGCTTTGGCCTTT
>JAUMVD010000069.1 GCA_030530285.1 Bacillota bacterium
CAAAAGTAGCATAAAATGAGTTACTCTATTACAATTTTACTTGACCAGTACAATCTCTGACTGAGTGAATTCGGCCTTCGTCTCATTGATCTTTGCGTTCAGCCTGGAGAGACTGATTCCCATCGCATCAGCCAGAACGGACTGTGATCCATCCTTGGCCTTGATAATTTCTTTTAACAGCTTTGAGTTCATTGTCATCCTCCGTTCTCTAGCTGCCCCTTATGTATCTTATGAAGATACTACAGTCATGATACCTTAATTTCTATTCATTGTAAAGACGGCAAAATCCCAACTACCTTGAATATAAGAAAGTTTGTGATATAATTATATCTGTGTATGAATATAATAAAAGGATTTGGGTATATTTATGAAGACTTCAGACAAAATCAGGCAGTTGCGTATTGAGAAAGGACTATCTCAGGAAGCTCTGGGAGAATTAGTCGGAGTCAAGAAAGCTGCAATTAATAAGTATGAGACGGGACGTGTTGTAAACATCAAGCACGCTACACTGATTCGTCTTGCGGATGCTCTCGGGGTTGAACCGGTGGATCTGCTTGAAAGCACCGATTCATCTACGGCAGTATACGGACGAAAGATCATCAAAATGGAGGGCTCATCCATGGCTCCTGCTCTGCTTGATGGCGATTATGTGGTTCTGAGACTCCAGTCGGATATCAACCATAATGGTCAGGTAGCGTATGTGAAAATCGGGGATCAGGAAGAGTCTCTGATGTACGTCAAGAATATCGACCACGGTATGATGGTTTACAAAAATGACTATGAGGCATTTCCCTCTCGTGTATATAGTGAAAAAGAAATTAAGGAGCTGCCGGTCAGGATCCTGGGCATCGCCGTGAAACTGATTCGAACGCTTTTATAATCAGACTTTATAATCATACATTGTTTTTTTATTGTTTATTGCATCATACTTTCCAGAACTTCATCCAGCTGGCCGTAAAGATCTTCGATGGAACCGCTGTTATCCACCACGTAATCGGCCAGTTTTATTTTTAACTCATCATCCATCTGACTATTGATCCGATTCATAATTTCTTCTCTGGTTGCTTTGTCTCTGATCGCCACGCGCATGATACGCTCCTCCTCATCTGCTGTTACGAGAATGACTACATCGCATAACTCGTTCGCCCCCGATTCAAACAGCAGCGGCGCGTCGATCAGTATGCCCGTATAACGATCGGAATGATCTTTGATTTCATCAATGCGGATTTCAATCTCCAGTATAATGGCCGTAAACATGATTTCATCAAAAACCTGGCAGTTCTCTTCGCTTCTGAAGGCCACTTTGGCCATCGCTCTGCGGTTGAGTTTTCCCGGTGCCTCCATGATTTCGATTCCATCCGGATTATGTTCGCCTCCCGGCGCAAAGACCTCTGCCAGAACATCCAGCACCGGCATGCCGTCCGCGGTAAGCGTGTGACCGATACGGTCCGCGTCGATATGATAGAACCCTTTCTCCACGAAATACTCTGCCGCTGTGGATTTACCAGCTCCTATTCCTCCTGTTAATCCTGCTACTAACACCTTGCACCTCTCCAAATATCATTCGTTACTGTTATTTCAAGTCATACCAGTTGGCGCCTTCATTCAGCTCCGCCTTCAGGTCTACTGCCATTTCGTATGCCGACTCCATGTTATCGATCAAAAGCTTCTCCACCGTATCTTTCTCGTCCGGATAAGTATTGATGATCAGCTCATCGTGAATCTGGAGTATGAGTCTGGACCGGAGCTTTTGCTCCCTGAGCGCGTTAAAGACCTTGATCATGGCGATTTTGATGATGTCCGCCGCGCTGCCCTGGATCGGAGTATTCATGGCCAGACGTTCGCCGATCTGCCGCACCATAAACTGGGATGCGTGGATCTCCTTAATGTAACGCTTTCGGCCCATGAGCGTCGTGACATAGCCGTTTGCCTTGCAAAATTCCACGGCGCCGTCCATGAACTCCTTTACCTGCTGATGTTTGGCGAAGTACGCCTTAATGTAATCATCGGCTTCCTTTCTGGTGATGTGAAGCTCCGACGAAAGTCCGAATGCGCTCATTCCGTAGATCACGCCGAAGTTTACGGCCTTTGCACGGGATCTCTCCTCCACCGTGATCTTGTCTTCTGGAACGCCGAGAACGTTGGCGGCTGTGGCTCTGTGGATGTCCTCTCCGTTGTTAAAGGCCTTGACCAAAGCCTCATCTGCCGACATATGCGCCAATACCCTCAGTTCGATCTGGGAATAGTCTGCGCCTACCAGAACGCAGCTTTCCGTTTCAGGCACAAAAGCTTTGCGCAGCTTTCTGCCCAGCTCCTGCCTGATCGGTATGTTCTGAAGGTTCGGTTCCGTGCAGCTGATCCTGCCGGTGGCTGCTACGGTCTGCTGGAAGTGGGCGTGGATCTTTCCGTCTTCTTCGTTGATCAGCGGAATCAGTCCGTCGATATATGTGCTTTTTAGTTTGCTCAATGTCCTGTATTCCAGAATATTCGGGACGATCGGATGTTTGTCGACGATCTTTTCCAGGACATCCGCGCTGGTGGAATATCCCCTCTTGGTCTTTTTGCCGTGCGGTAATTCCAGTTTTTCAAACAGGATCTCTCCCAGCTGAATCGGAGAATTGATGTTGAACTCCTCTCCTGCCAGCATCTGTATGGTGGCGGCCAGCTCCTCGATCTTGCCGGTAAGGACTTTGCCGTACTCTTCCAGATACCCTCTGTCTGCCTTGAAGCCTTCTCTCTCCATGGCAGCCATGACTTCTACCAGCGGCAGTTCGATGTCATAGAACACCTGATCCAGTTCCTGATCGTTGATGATCTGTTTCTGGATCCGGTAGATATCCTGGATCGCGCTGCAGATGGCAAGACCGTAAGCGGCTCTGCCTTCCGCGGTGTCTTCTCCCTGCTCATCGATGGACCTGTGCAGATGTTCGTTGGCCAAAGCCTCCAGTTTATAGTTGCTCCTGCCGGAGTCGATAACGTACTGCGCAATGGCCGTATCGAAACACGTATTGCATCTTGCCATGCCTTTGCTCATGAGCATGAAATAGTCATCGATAAGGTCGTGCCCGACGAACCTTACGTCCTGGGCCGCGAGCCACGTGACGAAATCCTGTTCGATGTAATAATACTTGCCGTCGTTAATCAGAGCGATGGCTGTAAGCTGCGGTGATTTCAGATGATTGCCGTCGCCAAAAACATGGATCACTGCCTCGCCGCTGATGGTAAGAGTGCTCAGATCTATGCCGGCCGGGTCTATGATTTCCACCGGCGTCGCTGTCACATCGGTCTCATTTGAACCGGTGTCCGCTGCCGGATCTGCAGCAGTCTCCCCGCCTGCCTGTTTGCTGAGCCTGGCCAGAAATCTGTTGAATTCCAGGCGTTTATAGATCTCAATGAGCTTATCGTAATCCGGCTCACCGATGGCGAACCGGCTGATGTCAGTGTCGATTGGAACGTTAATATTTATGGTCGCCAGCCTTTTGCTCATCATGGCGGACTGGGCGTTCTCCGCTACCTTTTTCTGCAGTCCCGCCGGCTTGATGCTGTCCGCGTTTGCGATGATTTCCTCCACGCTGCCGTACTCCTGGATCAGCTTCGTGGCAGTCTTGTCCCCGACTCCCGGAATCCCCGGGATATTATCAGAGGAGTCCCCTGCCAGCCCTTTGTAGTCGATAAACTGCAGCGGCGTGAATCCGTATTTTTCAACGAAGGCATCATGGTCGAACAGGTCGAAATCCGAAACGCCTCTCTTCGTATATATGATTTTGGTGACGTCGGTAGCCAACTGCAGCTGGTCTCTGTCGCCGGTGATGACAAAAGGCTCCAGTCCCGATGCTTCTGCCGCCCTGGCCACAGTGCCGATGATGTCGTCGGCCTCGAATCCCTCCAACTCGATGCGGCAGATATGCATGGCATCCAGGATGTCCTTCAGAAGCGGAATCTGCATGGCCAGTTCCGGCGGCATCTTCTTCCTGCCAGCCTTGTAGTCTTCGAATTCCTGATGCCTGAAGGTCGGCGCCTTCATATCAAAGGCCACCGCCATGTAAGCCGGCTGATAATCCCGCCTGAGTTTATCCAGCATATTGAGAAATCCGAAGATGGCATGCGTATAGACGCCGTCGTTGGTAATCATCGGCGTTCTCATGGCGTAATACGCTCTGTTAATCAGACTGTTTCCATCGATTATTGCAATTCGTTCCATAGTTTTCCCATACCTCTTCTCTATTGATCCAACACGAAGCCGTCAGGCAGCAGTTGACATAATTTCCTTATGCGCAGCTTCCCGTCAGCCTTTGTGATGACTTCGATTTCCGGCGCAAATTCGTACATAAATTGCCTGCAAATGCCGCATGGCGTGGATTCAACGTCCCCGGCGGATATGGCTATCTTCACGAATTCCCTTTCGCCCTCGGATATGGCTTTTGCAAAAGCCGTACGCTCCGCGCAGATCGTTGCGCCATAGGATGAATTCTCTATGTTCACACCCGTGTAGACCTTACCGTCTGCCGTCAGCAGCGCGGCTCCCACGTGGTATTTCGAGAACGGCGCATAGGCGTTGGCTCTCGCCTCCTCGGCAATCTCATATAGTTTTTCGTTTGTTACCATATCCATTATTTACTCCTGCCTTTGCTGTAACATATCCAATAAGTACATCCTACGAATACCGACCCGCCGATGATGTTCCCGATGGTCACCGGGAGCAGATTTTTGATGAGAAATGCGCCTGTGCTGAGTCCGGAGGTGTCCAGTCCCAAAAGCTGTACGTAGCTGTCGTTTGCCGCGGCGATGAGTCCTGCGGGGATGAAGTACATATTGGCGACGCTGTGCTCAAATCCTGAAACGATAAAGAGCCCGGTGCAGAACCAGATCGCGAAGATCTTTCCGATCACCTGCGCTGAGCCGGTTGCCATCCACACCGCCATGCACACCATAATGTTGCAGAGTATCCCCAGCACGATGGCTCTGCCGAAGCTGAGGCTGCATTTGCCTATCGCGGTCTTTACCGTGACCGCTCCCAAAAGCCCTGCGCCGCTGTCCCAAAGTCCGCTGTACGCGATCATGACTACGATCAGCAGCGATCCCACCAGATTTCCGATATAGACGATGGCCCAGTTTCTGAGCATGCCGCCCAGGGTGAATTTCCTGTCCAAAAGACCTGTGATCATGAGGCTGTTTCCGGTAAACAGCTCCGCGCCGCACAGAACGACCATCATGAGGCCCACAGGGAATACGGCCGCCATGACCACCTTGCCGACTCCGAACGTGCCCGGGTCAGCCGTCAGATTAAAGGATGCCATCAGAGAGGCCTGGGCTCCGAAGGCAATAAAAGCTCCCGCCAGTATGCCCAGCAGGAACAGTTTCGTCAGGGATCCGCTCGATTTAGCGATGCCTGAATCTGATATCTTCTCGTATATTTCCGGTGGAGTCAGTGCGTTCATGTGTTGATTTCCCGTAATTTCTTCATATAAACAAATAATCCCGACATGCCGTCAAGGAGAATAATTCACGCCCTAACTCACGTTAGGTGGGTGTCCTGCCTTTGCTGCCTGTCTTCCCGTCGGAGCGGGCCTGACATCTTTCAAATGGACGTCCGGACTCCCGTTTGAATTCTGTAGGTTGAATTATAAGTTCCTTTAACGAACACTTCAGGATTATAGGAATAATCGTTTATTCTATGGATTCCAGATCTACACTGCAGTTATGGTGTACTTTCTGGACATCATCGTTATCTTCCAGAATGTCGATCATTTTCTTGAGCTTCTTCAGATCGTTTTCGTCTTTTGGCGCCGCTTCCATGGAAGGAACATACTCGACTTCCGATTCGACGAATTCGTATCCGGCGCTGGTGAGCGCTCCGTGTACATCGGTGTACGCTGAAGGTTCTGTGAGGATCTCGAAGCTGTCCTCATTGACGATCATATCGTCTGCTCCCGCATCCAGTGCGGCTTCCATGAGCTCGTCTTCATCGATTTCGTCAGTCTTCTCGATAATGATGACTCCCTTGCGCGCGAACATATAGGATACACATCCCGGTGTGCCCAGATTGCCGCCGTGTTTATCGAATGTCGATCTTACCGCTGCGGTTGTTCTGTTTGTGTTGTCTGTCAGGGCTTCCACGATTACGGCTACGCCGCCTACTCCGTATCCCTCGAAGTTCAGTTCTGTATATGTTTCGCCCTCAAGTTCTCCTGTGCCTTTTTTGATCGCTCTCTTGATGTTATCATTCGGCATTCCGATGGCCTTAGCCTTTTCGATGGCTACTCTCAGCGTAGCGTTGTATTCAGGATCTCCTCCTGCCTTGGCAGCTACGATGATCTGCCTGCCGTACTTTGTGAACATGGCCGCTCTCTTTGAGTCCTGAGCTGCCTTCCTACCTGCGATCGTTCCGTGTCTTCCCATGGAGACACCTCCTATCTTACTAAAATTTTTCCTGCTTTATTATATACTAAATCGCGCATGATATCAATATGTGTCAGCAGGGACGATTCTGATTGACACGTTATTTTGTCTTGGCGTACTTTACTTTGGTCCAGTTGGAATAATAAGTCTCGCCGTTTACGGTCTTGAAGGTGCGGACGTGTACGTAGTATCTCGTCTTAGGCGCGAGGTTTTTGATTTTCTTGCTGCTTTTCTTATATCCTTTCACATCCACTGACTGAACTTCCTGGGTAAATTCCTTATCCGTTGCGTACTGGATCTGATAGCCGGTGATTCTGGTCTTGTTCATCTTCGTCTTGATTTTCTTCCATCTCACCGTAAGGGCTTTCTTGCCCTTCTTGAGCTTGTAAGCTTTCGTGCCCTTCGGAATGATCTGGTAGGTCTTCGTCAGCGTGCCCCTGAAGTCGCCTGCTGCCGTGAGCGTTACGGTGGCGGTACCGACGGCTTTATTGTTCGTATAAGCGATGGTGTAATCTGTACCTTCCGTAAGCTTCGTGCCGTTCCACATGACATTCATGGTCTGCTTTCTGGCTTTGCCGTTGTAAACGAGCTGATCCTTGAATCCGTCCAGTTCGGCTGCTTCGATGTTCTTCTCGTAGTTCACCGTCAGTGCCAGATCCTGCGTCGGCATATGGAATGACAGTTCAGATGACGTCAGATCCTGATCCGCGAAGAAGCTGGCAGCAGATCCCTCAGCGGCCCAGCTGAGGAACTTGTACCCTGTTTCAGCCGGCGCCGTGATCGTTACCGCATCGCCTACCAGATGATAGGTGGTGTCGGTCTGGCCGAAAGCGGTGATTTCCACTTTGTATCCGTAGTTCTTGCCTTCGGTATCTGTCTTGACGATGTTGAAGCTGCTGGTTTTCGAGCCGTTGATGTTTCTGCCGATAAACCAGACGTTAATCGTCGCCTGTCCTTCATCGATATTGTTTTCATAGTAGACGACGTAATCATAGCCTAAAGTCAGTTCGTTGCCTTTGTATGAGACCGTCACTGCAGGGGTAATGAGCCGCCCGGTGTATTCCTGGTCGGGAACTTCGGAGATCTGGATTTCAGATACATCCGTCATCCTGTCGATCCGGAATTCTTTCCGCACTTCTCCGTAATAGCTGGTGCCTTTTGCGGTGATATAGATGGATCCTGATCCTGCCTGTATATTGTTCTCATATCTGATCGTATAGTCCTGGCCTTCCGTAATGATGGTATCACCGTCTTTTACCGTGACCTCCGGCTCGATGGCTTCCCCGTTATATGTGTAAGGGCCGGCATCATATTCTATCGTCAGATCTCCTACGTTCTTGAAATGATCCAAATCGATATCGTACACGATCTGAGCATGGGCCAGAACTTCGCTGAGACCGAGTGCGGCAAATTCTTCTTCTGTGCCTTCGTAGTAGACTTTCTGGATCCTCTTCCAGTGCCTCTCGCTCAGAGCATCATCCGCAAATGACGCAACGGTAGACGGAATCGCCAGCTCGATGATATCACCATAATCCGGCATCGCGTTGGAAGGAATGTCGGTAATCTCATCCGGAATCTGTACATAGCCATAGTTGATCGATCCTGCGCTGAAGAATTCATATTCACTTCTGGTTATCCCGTTGTGAACAATGACGTTTTCAGCCGTAATGGCCGGAGAATCCCCTTCCCTCCAAACGTGGATCGTCTGATCTCCGAAACAATTCTGTGAAAACGATGTTAAGGAAGACGGCAGGTAGAGATTACGCAGATATTTGCCGCCATGGAATACCTGATCTTCGATGATTTCCAGTCCATCGTTAAGCGTTACATCTGTAAGATTCGGACACTCGTTAAAGCAACAAGTTCTGAGTTTTTTAACAGTTCCGGGTAGTTCGATCTTCGTCAGACTGCTGCATCCTTCAAAAGCATAAAACTCAATCGTCTCCAGACCCTCAGCAAACTCTACACTTTCCAGATCACGACAGAATCTGAAGGCGTTTTGCCCGATTGTTTTCACGCCTTCAGGAATCCTGGCGCTTGTAATCGCCGTACTTCTAAAAGAATCATCACCAATGCGCGTGACACTTTCCGGTATCTCAAAATGAACCAGCTTAT